>SLSP01000519.1 GCA_007130345.1 Thermoflexales bacterium | reverse complement strand
CGGCTGTCCAGCAGATGGCGCTGGCGATCCGCAACGCCCACATCTACGAAGAGCAGCGCCGCATGGCCGATCAGCAAGTCACGCTCTACGAGGTACTGCGCGCGCTGCAAACCATCCACAAGCCGAAGCAAATGTTGCGCACCGCCGTGAACGTCATCGCCCGCCTGACCGCCTGGCCGCTGGTGGCGCTGATCGAGGCAGGCGATGATCCCCAGAGTATGGCGCTAGAGGCCGTTGCTGGCCCATTGACGGCAAATTTCACTGTAAAATGTCCGATCTTCATCGCGGCCCTGCGGCACGTCTGCGAATCCAAGCGCGCGTACTACATCGATGGCGTACACCGCCGGTTGCAACAAGAGGGGCTGGGCAGCCTGCTGTTCTTACCCATAGCCCACACCCATCCGGCGCAGTGGATTTTGTGTGTCGGCAACGAGTCGCTCGATGCTTTTGACTCGGACGCCCGCGTGTTGGCCGAATCGCTGGTCGAAGTCATCCAACTCGCAATCCGCAACGCGCATCTCTATGCCTCGCTGCAAACCGAACTAACCGAGCGTGAGCGCGCCGAAGAGCAATTGCGGGTATCGCTGCGCAAAACGGACGCGCTCTATCAGATCAGCCGCGCGCTGATAGCGACCCGTGAGATGGCCGAAGTGCTGCACGCGGCGACAGAGGGCGCGGTGCAGGCGATCAACGCCGATTGCGTCACGCTGATACGGCTCGACCTCGCCACGGAGCAGATCCTGGATTTTGTGGAAAGCGGCCCCGGCGCGCACAGAGTAGTTCACGTTTCCTGGGATGAATTGATGGCGGGCCTGTCCGGATGGGTGGTGCGGCACGTCACCCCGGCCATCTCGCCCCAGGATGCCAGCGACCTGCGCGAGTCCGAGGCCGTGCGTCGCCGCCGGGAGGAGACCGAGGTCGGCGCGATTATCGTGGTGCCCTTGCACTATATGGGGCGCATCTACGGCACGATGACGGCGCTGAATCAGCCCGGCCAGCCCGACTTCACGCCGGGGGATATGGATTTGCTGGCCGCGCTGGCCGCGCAAGTGGCCGTCGCCATCCACAACATCACGCTGTTCGATAAAGTTGTAGAACAACAGAACCGCCTGCAAGCCCTGGTGCAATCCACCCGCGATGGCGTTGTCCTCATCGGGGATGGCTTGCGCGTGCTGGTCATCAATCAACCCGCGCTGACCCTATTGCAACTGCCCGGCGACCCGGCAAGCTGGACTGACGCGCCGTTGCAGGACGCGCTGCGCCTCCTGCGTCCGCGTGCGCCGCGTGTGGTGCGCGTCTTTTTAGAGGAAAACCGCCGCGTTCGCAACGGAGATTCGCGCCCAGGGCAAGGGGAATACCAGATAGGCAACCGCCATCTGCAATGGCTCAACCTGCCCGTCGTCAGCCACGATGCTTCGCTGGGGCGGCTGCTCATCCTGCACGATGTAACCGAAGCCCGAATGTTAGAAGAGATGCACGCAGACCTGACCCATACAATGGTTCACGATCTGCGCAATCCGCTCACCGGCATCAACGGCGCGCTGATGCTGCTGAACAAGTCTGCTGCCGAACTCAGTTTGGCGCAGCGCGATCTCCTGGACATCGCCCACCACAGCACGCAGAAGATGCTCAATCTCGTCAACGCCATCCTCGACATCAGCCGCCTGGAAAGCGGGCGAATGCCCATTCACCCGACGGCCTTCGCGCCGGCCACGCTGGTCGATGAAGTGGTGAGCCTCCAACGCCCTCTGGTCGAGCAGCGTCACATACACCTGATCAACACCGTAACTGCCGACGCGCCGCTAGTGTACGCTGATGCCAGCTTGATAATGCGGGTCTTGCAAAATCTCGTGGGGAACGCGATCAAGTTTACGCCCAGTGGGGGCACCGTGCGCGTCGCTGTTGATTTGGATGCGCGCGCGGCGGACAAACTACGGTTCAGCGTGAGCGACACCGGCGCGGGCATCCCCCTGGAGCTGCGCGACCGCCTCTTCGGAAAATTCGTCACCGGCAACGCCGTTGGGCGCGGAAGCGGGCTGGGCCTGGCCTTCTGCAAGATGGTGCTCGAAGCGCACGCCGAGCGCATCTGGGTGGACAGCGAACCCGGCGCAGGCGCGACCTTCATCTTCACCTTGCCGCTGGCCCCGCACGCGGAGGCGTGATCGTAGAAGAGACTGCAAAGAGCGTTGCGCGCTTCAGCCGCCCCCGGGGACGGGGACGGGGGCTTGGAGCGTGTTCGTCAAGCTGATCCATTACGTTTTGACGTTTGACGCCTCACGTTTGACGCCTCACGCATCACGAATCTTCAGGAGATAACCAAAATGACAAACGATCCCCACGCGCGAATCGACCGGCTTTTGACCGTCCTCTACGAGGAGGCTACAGCGGCCCGCGTCCGGCCGGCCCTGGACGCGCGGATGGCGGCGTTCCGTGCCGGTGCCGCGCAGCCGGCGGCTCAGGACGGCTCGCCGCAGACTGGCCGCTTGACCGAGCGCGACGCGATTCTCATCACGTATGGCGACCAGTTCCGCGCACCGGGACAGCCGCCGCTGCGCACATTGCGCGCCTTCCTCGACGCGCACTTGCACAACGCTATCAACGCCATACACATCCTGCCGTGCTTCCCCTATTCTTCCGACGACGGCTTCTCGGTCATTGATTACCAGCAAATCGATCCCGCGCTCGGTGATTGGGACGACGTGGCCGCGTTGGGCGAGCGTTATCGCCTGATGTTCGACTTCGTCGCCAACCAT
>SLSP01000102.1 GCA_007130345.1 Thermoflexales bacterium | reverse complement strand
TGCAACGCATCTGCTCCGTGTCCTTCACCCGCAAACAGATCGTGTTCCTGGATTCGGAGGGCAGCGAAATCGAGAAAACCATCGTCGAAGTCTTCCCCGCGCTCCAGGTGAGCGGTATGGACGCGCAGGGCGGGATGCACTCGCGCAGCTACAGCCCGCCGCGTCTGGGGGCGACGCGCGGGTGGGAGACGCTCGATGCGGAGTTGTTCAGCGCGAATGCCGCGCGTATCACGCGGGAGTTGAATGAGGTGCTGGTGGCTGAGGACTGCCCGCAAGATACGCGCGCGGTCATCCTGCTGCCCGGCATTATGTTCTTGCAGACTCACGAGACCATCGGCCACGCGCTGGAACTGGATCGCATCCTGGGCTACGAATTGGCCTATGCCGGCGGCTCCTTCGTCCGGCTGGAGGACTTCGGCACGCTGCGCTACGGTTCGGAGAAGTTGACGGCCCGCGCCGACGCGACCCTGCCCAACAGTCCCGGCAGCTTCGGCTATGACGACGACGGTATCCCGGCGCAGAACAATTTGCTGATTGACAAGGGCCTGCTCGTCGGCGCGATCACCGGGCGGCAGATGGTGGAGGAGGCCAACGCCCGCGCCGGCAAGGTCATCTTCGATGGCAGCAGCGGGGCGAACCGCGCCACCGCGTTCTACCGCGTGCCGCTGGAGCGCATGACCAACATCAACATTGATCCCGGCGACGACGGCAGCCTGGAAGACATTGTCAGCCAGACGGAGCGCGGCATCATCCTGGATGGCGACAAGAGTTGGTCCATCGGCTCCAATCGCGAGCAATTCCACTTTGCCACCGAGATCGGTTGGCTGGTGGAAGACGGGCAGGTGACGCGCGTGGTCAAGAACGCGACCTACCAGGGCGAGACCGTGCCGTTTTACAAATCCCTGTCGGCGGTGGGCGACGAGTCCACCTGGGAGGTGTGCTTCACGCCAAATTGCGGCAAGGGTCAGCCGAATCAGATTATGCAGTTGGGACACGGCGTGCCGGTCTGTCGCTTCGACAATGTAAAGGTAGGAGAATAATCGTGAAAACGCAAATTCTAGAAACTCTGCAAGCGTTACGGCGTTACGCGCTGGACAAGGGCGTGACAGCCGAGTTTTACTATTATGAAGAGGACAGCTACCTGATGCGGTTTGCCAATTCGGCCATCTCGCTGAACACCAACGAGCACCTCATCCGCCTGGAGATCACCGCGTACCAGGGCCGGCAGCGCGCCAGCTACGAGCTAGTCACCGCGCGCGACAATCTGGCCGAGATGCAGCAAGGCGTGGACATTGCCGCCGAGATGGTGCAGCACGCGCAACCGTTGAGCTATGCTCCGACCGTGCCGGTCTACACCGAGTCGTTTGCGGATGAGCGCGCTTACGATCCCGCGCTGGCCGCCCTCAGCAATCAGGAGCGGCTGGCGTTCTTCAACCAGGCGGCGGCGGGACTGGAGACGGAGGCGTTGCGGCTTTCGGGCATCTTCTCCTGCGGCGCGAACACCATCGCCCAGATCAACACCCGGTCGGAGCACACGCAATACTTCAAGACCTCGGATGCGCAAGTGAACCTGGTGCTGGCCCACCAGCACCTCAAGTGGGAAGTGCTGGCCGAGCAATCCGCGCAGCAAAAATCCGACCTGGACGCGGACGCGCTGCAACGTAATCTGGCGTATCTGGTGGCGCGTTACGAGCAAGACGCCCCGCAACAGCTTCCGCTGGGGACCTACGACATCGTCTTCGGTGCGCCGGCCATCGCCGATTTGCTAGGGATGATGGGCTATATCGGCTACAACGGCGGCTTGATGAAGCGCGGGTACTCGTTCCTCCGCGAGGAGGACATCGGCCAGCGCGTGTTCTCCCCGCACTTCACGTTGACGGACGATCCGACGCGGCGCGAGACCTTCCCCTTCCGCCGCGATCTGACGGGCCTACCCCGCGATCCGTTCCCCCTCTTCACGGAAGGCGTCTTCCAGAACTTCATCTGGTCGCAGGACGAGGCGGACGAGTTCGGCGCGCAGCCCACCGGACACACCGTCCCGCACACCAGCATCGTGCTGCAAGGTGGTGAGATGGCCGTCAGCACGCTCGCGGAGTTGGTGGCGCTGCCGCGCGAGAACGACGTGCTGTACATTCCCTACCTGCACTATATGAACATCGTGAACCCCTCCAAGGGCCTGCTCACGGCCAGCTCGCGCTTTGGCGCGCTGCTGCTCAAAGCCGATGGCGCGGTCGTGGTGCCGTACAACGTGCGCTTGACGCAAAGTTTGCCCGCTCTGTTTGGGGACAAGGTGGCGTGGCTGGCGCAGACGCCGGCCGTCGTCAACACCTCGATGAGCTACGGCGCGCGCAACCCCTGCGCCGTCATCGTGCCGGCGTTTATGCAGGTCAACGGGTTGGAGATTTCACACACGAATTCGACGTATTGAAAGCGTAACTGTTCAGGCGGGGTAGCCGACAACGAATTTTTGAACGCATAAACGAATGGAGACCGGCTTGACGCACGGTTTTTGTCCTTCCGAGAGTGAATTCGTTTATTCGTGACCCGCATTCGTTGTCGGCACACGCAAAAGGCCCTCCAGCCCAAAACTGGAGGGCCTTTCCGGTACTACGCACAACAGCCCGTCTTATGAGTGAGTCCCCTGAAAAAAGTCCAAAAATCCGATTTTTCCACACGCGACCTACTAAATATATGAAATTCGCACGCGGAAAATCTACATCTCGTATCAAGTTTCTAAAAAATCGGATTTTTTAG
>SLSP01000544.1 GCA_007130345.1 Thermoflexales bacterium | reverse complement strand
TAGCCACCGAGTACACAGAGATCACAGAGAAAAAACTCTGAGAACTCTGTGGTCTCTGTGGCCTAAATTTTGGTCGTTGTTGGTGTGAAATCCCACATGGAGATTCCTTTGCAAATGGCAAATGGCAAAGCATCCGCCACGCTCAGAGGAGAGCGACAGCTCCCTAAAAATCGTGCCAGAAACGGGGTTTTTGTCAAAAACCCCGTTTCTTCGTGTCTATCCCTCTACACCCCTCACGCCAGCAAGCGCGTCAGCCCGTGGCCCTGCGTGGTGCGATGGCCGCTGCCCGCGAAGGTCGCGTAGCGCGTCAGCAGATCGAGCGCGGCGCGGGTGGGCTTCGCCAGCTTCGTCGCGCTCAACGTCAACTCCCCCACACAGCCGATGGTGATCCGCTGCCGATCGCGCACCGGCACAGTCTGGAGCCGGTACGCGCTCACCACCAGCCCGGCGTGTACCGCTTCGGGCAGCGTCTCCGGCAGCCGCACGTGGCCGAAGGCCTGCCACTGCCGCAGCCAGGAGCCGACCAGCGCGCCCGGCAAGGGGAAGGGCAGATGCCCCGCCGCCCCGTGGAAGGCCGTGGGCGTGGCGAAGCGCAGCCGCCACCGCCGCCCCGGATGCGCGGCCAGCAGACACTGCTCGGCCACCACGCGGAAGTCCTCCCGCGCCGCCCAGGGATGCGCCTCCGCGTCCAGCGTGTAACCCGTCACCCGCCACGGCGTGTCTCCCAAGATGATTTGCTCCGGCAGTTGCGGCAGCCAGGTCGCGGTCAGCGCGGCAGAGAGTTCGGAAGTCAACGTCGTTACCCGGAACCACGTCGCTGTGTCTGGCGCGACGGCGATCTCGCCCCGGCGCGGGCGCAGCCCCATCAGCGGCGAGAGCGTGAACGGGCGCAGGTCTTGCCCCGCGTGCAGCGCGTCGGCGCGGGCCGCGTCCACCCGCGCCCACTGGTCGAACCAGAAGCCATGCACAAACCGGCCGGTGGCGGCGGACAGCGTCCCCGCTTCCGCCGCCGCCAACCGGATGACCGCCGCCGTCAACTGCGTCATAGGCGCTCGTGCAACTCTAACAGCAGCCAGCCGATGGAGGAGGCCGGGCGCTCTGTGATCTGGCCCCGCGACCCGCGTCCGATGCTCACCAGCACCCGCCGACTCTTGGGGAAGGGGTCGCCGGATTGCCGCTTGCCCCGCGTGAGTCGGTAGTCCCGCGCCACGCCATCGAAGAAACGCGCGTCGGCCTGCAAGTGACTGCCGAAGGTCTTGTCCAGCCAGCCCGTGCCCCAACCCAATTGCAACAGGCACATGTGCGACGGCAATTGCATCTTGTGCAACTGCCGCAGGAAGTCCGTCACCGGGCGCGCGGTATCCACCTTCTCGAACCAGGCGACCTCCTCTTTCAAGCGCGCGGCGGTGTGCTGTTGTACCAGCGTCGCCAACTGCTCCAAAGCCGCCTGCCCGCGCAGCCGCTCGCGCCCGGCCCACTCCGAAAAGAGCGCGTGGTCAACCTTCAGCGTCAGCCTGAAGACCGTATCCGGCTTGAGCGCCTCCAACTCTATCGGCGCGGCCAGCTTCCCCCCTTGATGGATCACCCGCGCGTTCACCAGCATCAGCGCGTCCGCGTCCACCGGCACGCTGTCGGCCACATGCAACGCCCGCAGCAGATCGTGATTGGGATCGCGGCCCAGAAGCTCGCGCTCGTATTTTTGCCCGGCGAACTTGGGATTGCGGTTCAGTTGGCGCGCGTCCGGTTTTAGCCCGCGTTTAGCCCACAACGAGCAGACCAACGCGGTGCGCAGCGCGCCTTTTAAACTGGTCCCCGGCAGATAGGGCTGATCGTAAGCATCCTTGATCTGCTCCTTCAGTTGCGCCCCTTCCGCCTCCGAGCGCGGCGTCCCCCGGATCACGTAGCGGAAGAAGTCGCTCTCCGGGCGAAAGTCCGCGCGTTCCAGCAGTTGCCCCGGCGGGATGCGCGCCAGTCGCTCCACCAGCGCGGGATCGTTCAAGTCCTGCGCCGCCAACAGCGCGTCCTCGTTGAGCCGCCAGGTGCGGCCCTGGTGGATGGCGAAGTCGTACTCGTTGAGCAACTCGCGCCCACTGCCGATGTGCAGCGGCGTCAGCAGCGACGCCTGCACGTCATACATCCGATAGTCGGGCATCACGCACCTCCTTGCAAGGCCGCGCCGAGCGCGAAGCCGTAGCGCCACACGGGATGCGGAAAGCCGTCCGGCCGGACATCCACCACGTCACCCCAGGGGCCGGCGCCCACCGCCTGCACCACGCTGCCTTCGGCCAACAGCCACACGCGCTTGCGCCTGCGCGCCGGGCCATCCCACGTCTGCGCCCATCCGCCCTGGGGGATCAGGGAGTAGGCCGCTGCCGGGCCGGTCAGCGCGTCCGGCAGCTCCTCTGGGCGCGGATGATAGCGGCTCAACAGCAACAGCGCGGCGTCGGGCGCGGGATCGGGCCACGCGAGCGCGTCCGCCGGGGCGAAAGTGAACGCGCCATAGCCCACGCTGCGCTCTCCGCCCAGGCCATCCTCGCCGAGCAAGGTCAGCACCTGCGTCAGCGCGTCACGATAGCTCAGGCCGGTCGCGCCCACCGGGCTATCCGGCGCGCGCCAGTCCACGCCAAACCACAGCCCGCACTCCGGCGCGAAGCGCACGCGGCCCGTGTGGTAGATTTCAGAGGCTGAGGTGAGCCGATCCACGGTCACGCGCGGCGATTTCGCCGCTGCGTAGACGCGCCGCTGGCGCAGGGCGT
>SLSP01000063.1 GCA_007130345.1 Thermoflexales bacterium | reverse complement strand
GCTGCACATGCTCTGGGAGGAGACCCTGGTGCGCGAGTTGCGTCCGCTCAAGCAGGCGCTCGGCGCGCGTAACCGCGACCTCAAGCGCGCCATCAACGCGGGGCGGGCCGCGCAGCAGCGCTTTTATCAGCGGATGCAGGCGCGCGGGCGCGAGGCGCTGGCCGCGCTGGGGCCGGAGCGCCAGGCGGTGGTGCTGGTGGGTCGCCCGTACAACACCAGTGATCCCGGCCTGAGCCAGGACTTGCCCTTCAAGATTCGTCAGCTTGGCGTGCTCCCCCTCCCGATGGACTGCCTGCCGCTGGCCTCGGTGGACATCTCCGACCGCTTCGACAATATGTTCTGGCGGAGCGGGCAGGACATCCTGGCCGCCGGGCGGCTGATCCGGGAGCATCCGCACCTTCACGCGCTCTACATCACCAACTTCGGCTGCGGCCCGGACTCCTTCCTCCTGAGCTTTTTCCGCCGGGTGCTCGGCGAGAAGCCCTTCTTGGAGCTGGAACTGGACGACCACACCGCCGACGCGGGCGTTATCACCCGCTGCGAGGCGTTCTTCGACAGCCTGGGGTTGCGCCCCACGGGAGGCGCGCGATGACGGAGAAGCGCATCTATCTGCCCTATATGTGCGATCACGCCTACGCGATGGCCGCCGCGATGCGCCATTACGGGCTGCCCGCCCAGGTGATGGCCGAACCCGACGCCGAGAGTATGCGCATCGGCAAGGCGCTGTGTCTGGGGAAGGAGTGCCTGCCCTGCTTCACCTGCATCGGCGACATCGTCAAGCAGTCGCGGGAACCCGGCTTCGATGCGGCGCGGGCGGTGCTGTTTATGCCCACGACCGCCGGGCCGTGTCGCTTCGGCCAGTACCGGGCGCTGTTGCGGATACTGCTCGACGAGCAAGGGCTTGACGCGATAGAGATCATGTCCCCAACTGCCGAGAACTCTTACCAGGGCTTTGGGGAACATCCGGTCAAACTGCGGTTGCTGATCTGGCGGGGCGCGGTGGGCGTGGATTTGCTGCAAAAGCTGCGCCACGAGCACCGGCCCTACGAGGTCAACGTGGGGGAGACCGACGCGCTCTACCGCGCGTGCCTGACGGAGCTATGCGAAGCCCTCGAAGCGGGGGGCGCGCGCGAGGCTGTTGCCGCGATGCGCCAGGCCGCCGCGCGTTTCCAGGCGTTGTCTATCCGGCGGGAGGAGCGGCGGCCCATCATCGGGATGGTGGGCGAAATTTACTTGCGCCACAACCCCTTCACCAATCAGGAGATCGCGCGGCAGGTGGAGGCGCTGGGCGGCGAGGTGTGGGTCGCCACGCTGATGGAGTGGTTCTACTTCACCAACCTCGGCGCGCTGAACCGGGCGCGGGCGGGAGGGAAAATAGTGGAACTGCTCAAGACGCGGGCTACCGACGGAATTCAGGAGCGCATCGAGCGGGAGATGTTGGCCCCGGTCGCGCCGCTGCTCCGCAACGCCCACGAGACGCCCATCGCCGAGGTGGTGGCGAACGACGCGCCCTACTACGATCCCGATCTGGGCACGGAGGCGGCGTTGAGCATCGGCAAGGCCATCGACTTCGCGCGGATGGGCGTTTCCGGCATCCTCAACATCCTGCCCTTCTCGTGTATGCCGGGAACCACCGTCGCCGGGCTTTCCGCCGCCATCCGCCGCGACCACGACGCCATCCCCTGGCTCGACGTGATGTACGACGACCAGGAGGCCACCAACGTCACCACCCGGTTGGAGGCGTTTATGTACCAGGCGCGGCAGTATCGGCGGCGGATGAAGATGGTACACGCAATGGGCAGTTAAAACTGCGAAGGAGTGATGCGATGTGTTTAGCGATACCCACACAAATTCAATCGATTGATGACCGGCGCATGGCAACGGTCGTGCTCGGCGGCGTTGAGCGCGAGGTGAGCCTGGTGATGACGCCGGAGGCGCAGGTAGGCGATTACGTCCTCATCCACACCGGATACGCCATCAGCCTGATGGATCCCGACGAGGCCCAGGCTTCGCTGGAGGCTTTCGCGGAGTTGGCCGCCATTCAAGAGGGGCTGGAGGGTGGTTAGGGAGCTTTGGAAATAACAAGATCGCAAAAGTCACCCTGTATGGGACACGGATAAACACGGATTTCACGGATAAAACCAAACAAATCCGTGTTTTTCCGTGTGAATCCGTGTCCTATGTTCAAGATCGACCACAACTCTTCTTGCACAGGATTAGTTTTGCGCTACTGCGAAAACAAAAACAGTGCGCGGTCTTCACTTGACCGCGCACTGCTTTTTTGCGAACTGGCTCTCCTGAAAAAAGTCCAAAAATCCGATTTTTCCACACGCGACCTACTAAATATATGAAATTCGCACGCGAAAAATCTATCTGTAGTATCAAGTTCCTAAAAATCGGATTTTTTAGGGTTCTTTCAGGAGAGTTATTGCTGCGCTAGAAACTCCGGGAACTCCTCCCGCGCCGCGTCCCACACATCGCCGAAGACGTGCGGCGCGTGCGGCACGAGAAGCTCCAGCATCCGCGTGGCCAACTCGCGGATTTCCCATTGCGCGCGCGGCGTGAGGCGCAGCCGGAAGAAGTGCCGCAAGCTGCGGAAGTTCATCGTGAGCACCAGGCGTGTTTCGGCGGCGTTGGGCAATACAAAACGCGCGTCCTCTTTGCGCACCCCCAGTTCCCGCAATTCCCGGTACGTCGCGGCGACCTCGGCCATCAGCCCCTCCCACGCGGCGCGGGCCGCCGGATTCTCCGCAATAGCGGC
>SLSP01000372.1 GCA_007130345.1 Thermoflexales bacterium | reverse complement strand
TAGAAGACGCCGACTTGGTCGGTTGGCGTGATCAGCAGGATCGCGAAGAGCCACACGGCATACGCCACAGCGCCGATTGCCAATAACAGCACCAGACGCGCGCGCCCGCTTGAAAGCCTTTGCTTGAAATTTGCTGACCCGTGCAATTTTAACTACCTTCACTTTTGCTGAGATAACTGTACACTAATGTAAGCTTTCAAAGATAAGCCTGAGTCTCCTGAAAAAAGTCCAAAAATCCGATTTTTCCACACGCGACCTACTAAGCGTTCGTAAAAGTATAACTTCCCGTTCCTACGCTCCTAGCCCCCGTCCCGGGGGCGGTTATGGCGGGAAATTATTCTTTTACAGGCCCTAAATATATGAATTTCGCACGCGGAAAATCTACATCTCGTATCAAGTTTCTAAAAAATCGGATTTTTTAGGGTTCTTTCAGTAGAGTCAAGCCTGCCAACAACACATAAGGATACCGAGGAGAACACTAATGTATAAACACACCACAGTGATTAAAAGCCGCTTGGAGCAGTGGTCCCGTAAGTATAGCACGCCAGAGATGATTTGTCAGGCGGAGGCCATCCCCTTGCGCAAGGATATGGTAACGCTGCTCAACTATGTGCAAGATAACAAGGTCGTCGGGACACAGAGCTTGGGGAATATGCCTCTCAAGGATGTGCGCGCGGTGACGGCGCAGTTTGTCAATCCACCGGTTTTGGACAAACGCTCCGGGGATCGCGTTTACAAGCTGCGCAGTGCGGACGATGTCTGGCCGCTATATTTTCTGCATATCCTGGCCGAGGTGTCAGAAATGATCCTGGCGGCCCCAAGCCGACGCTGGCGGGTCACGCACCATGCGGAAACTTTTCTCCAGAAAACGCCCTTGATGCAACTCGCGTTCCTCTTGACAATCTGGTGGTATTACGTCAACTGGGCGGTGGCATTTCCATACACGGGGATGGGCGACAACCTGCCCGATGGGTTTCAATACCTGACACTTCAAAATCTGCTCATTTTGCCGGTGGGAGAGCGGATACACTTCGAGAGCCTGGCGGATTCGCTGATCGAGGCCACCGGATTGACATGGTCTGCGCAGACGCCGATGACTCAGATTATCTTGCGCGGCGCAATCCAGAGCATGGTCATCTATAGACTGAATGACTTCGGCGCTGTAACCTGTAAATACGAGAAAAACTCACCTGGCAGCGGCACACGCGGGGAAATGGTGGCCTTTGAAATCACCCCGCTAGGCCGCGCCCTGCTGGAAGCCGTCGAGTTGACGACAAGATAGCGTGGCTATCTCACACCACGAGGGGCGGCTCAAGCCGCCCCTCGTGCTATTCGTGAGTCCACTAACTCGCGGTTGCCGCCACCCTCATCTGCAAGCCCTGCCGCACCACGCTGTGATCGTCTACGATTGACACGCGAATTGTCATAAGCCCTCCCCTCGCTACAACTTTAGTCCCATCCCCAAGTCAGACTAAAGCCCCAGCGCAAATCCGCCCTTGTTTGGATGCAGAACAACGCGAAGCGCGCTAAAATCTAAGCATACAGATTATACCCTTACATTTCGCCATTCGCAATTTACCCTTCTCAAGGAGGCCCATAATGCAACCCAAACACTGGCTTTACCTATGGATCGGCTTAACCTTACTCAGTCTGTTGGCGGCCTGCGGGACGCCGACGCCACCGGCGGCAACCGGTTCCCCCCAGGATACCGTCGCCGCTTTCTACGCCTGGTACGACAGCTTCGAGGGCAGTCCGCTCGGTGGGCGCGTGTACCGCGATAGCGAGTACCTCAGCCCGGAGTTCATCCGCGAGTTGGACGCGCTGGTGGACTCCTTCGAGGCGCAAGGCGGCGGGGCCTTCGACCCCTTCATCTGCGCGCAGGATGGCCCGGAGACGATCACCGTCATCGAGGCCGAGGGCACGCCGGAGTTGACCCACGTGACGGTGCAGGCGTGGCAGCCCATCGTCGTGGACGTGAAGCTGGTGGATTGGACGTGGCAGATCGTCGCCATCCACTGCACGCCGCCGGGCGAGACCTCCGCCGCGCCGCGCCAGCCCGCGCTGGTCGAGCCGCCGCCGGAAGCCACGCCCGAACCGACCCCGACCGAATCCGCGCCCCCCGCCGAACCGCCCAACGAGACCCCGCTGCCGGTCGTTGACATCCCCGCAGATTGGGTGTATTTTGAGGATGCGGAACACGGCTTCAGCCTCTACCTCCCGGCGGACTGGGAGACGCAACAGCTTCGCCCGCGCGGCGGCGACGTCCCCGACGGCGAGAAGGCGCGCAAGTACACCTGGCTGCTCCAACCGCAGGGCTGGGACGGCATCGCCGCCCCGCTCCACATCGAAGTGACAGAAGGAACCGCCGCGCAGTTCGAGAGGCTCTACCCACCGCCCAGCGCCAGCGAAGAGATCGTCGTCAACGGCTACCCCGCGATCCAGACCATCGAATCCTATGGCGAAATCTTCATCGCCCGCCACATCCTCCCGCACCCGGCGCTGGCAGACGTGCGCATCGTGTTCCAGGACACCCTGAGCGGCTTCCCCGCCCGCCTCGCAGGAAATGAGGCCGTCAGCGAGACGCTCTTACAGATCATCCACACCGTGACGTTTGAGTGAGGCGTATTGCGTTTGCGTAATCCGTTCAAGGTATCTTGACGAAACGCCCAACCTTCAACCTTCAACCTTCAACCTTCAACCTTCAACCTTCAACCTTCAACCTTCAACCTTCAACCTTCAACCTTCAACCTTCAACCTTCGACTTTC
>SLSP01000112.1 GCA_007130345.1 Thermoflexales bacterium | reverse complement strand
GATGGATTTGCCCCGCTTCTGGCGTCCGATGCTACTCGGCCAGGGCCTCTTTGAGCGCCAATCCGAGCCGCCGCACACCTTCTACGATAACGTCTGAGGACGAGTAGGAGAAGTTGAGACGCATCGCGTTGTTCCCGCCATCCCCCAAGGGGAAGAAGTTGATGCCGGGCACGTAAGCCACTTTCTTCTCGATAGCCCGCTTAAAGAACGTTTGCGTATCGATAGCCTCCGGGACACGGGCCCACAGGAAGAGGCCGCCTTCGGGATGCGTCCACGAGCAGCCTGCGGGCCAGAACTCCGCGAGGGAGTCCAGCATCGTGTCGCGCCGCTCGCCGTAGATTTTGCGGATTTTGCGGACATGAACCTTGAGGATGCCGCGTTGGGCCACGTCATTGGCAATCATCTGGTCGAAGGTGCTGGAATGGAGATCCGCGCCTTGCTTGGCCTGGACCAGCCGCTGGACAATTTCTGCCGGCGCGACGATCCAGCCGATGCGCAGGCCCGGCGTCAGCGTCTTGGAAAAGGTGCCCAGATAGATGGTGCGTTCGGGCGCCATCGCGCTGATAGGCGTGAGGTCCTCGCCCTCGTAGCGCAGCGCGCCGTAGGGGTCGTCTTCCACGATGATGAGGTCATGCTGGCGAGCCAGTTGCACCAACAATCGCCGGCGATCTTCGGGCAGGGTGGTGCCGCCAGGATTGTGGAAGTTCGGCAGGACATAGATGAACCGGGGCGTGTCCTTCTTCTTCTTGATAATGTCCTCGATTTGATCCACGCACATCCCATGATCGTCCAGGCCCACGCTGATAAACCGCGCCTGGTACGCGCGCCACGCCTGGATCGCGCCCAGATACGTAGGCGCGGCCGTCAGGATAGGCGCGCCAGGATCGATGAAGGTTTTGCCGATGAGGTCGAGGGCTTGTTGAGACCCGGTGGTGATGAGGATGTTGGCCGGGCTGTGGCGGATGCCATACTTCGCCATCGTATCGGCCAGGAATTCGCGGAGCGGCGGGTGCCCTTCGGTGGTGCTGTACTGGAGCGCGCGCTTCGGCTCCTCGCGCAGCAGATAGTTACAGGCCTCTTCAATTTCACGCACCGGGAATAGCTCTGGAGCTGGAAGTCCCCCGGCGAATGAGATCACGCTAGGGTCTTGGGTGAGTTTGAGCAACTCGCGGATGGCCGAACTCTTCATATTGTGAGTGCGCTCCGCCAGGAAACGCTCCCAATTCACAGGGCCGGTAGTCGAACTTGCGTATACGGTCATGCAATACCTCCTAATTGTGGGATTGACCAACAAAGAAACCTGTCAGCCGTCTGACAGGTCTAGTGGCATCACAAATCCTTGCTCCTTCCAAAAACCACTCTGGAAGCAGATTTTCTGTGATCGCTACAGCATAGCTTATGGGTAAATTCGTGAGCGTCTTCATCAGAATTGGCTTTATTGTAGGGCAAGGGGCGGGGAAAGTCAACTGAAGTTCGTCATGTAAGCTAGGTCATCTGTCCAGAGGCCGCCATCCCCTGGAAACCGGTATTACGGAAATACTTGCTTGGATATATCTCTATGCTACAATAAGGATAGCTAACCCTGATTGACTCACCTGGAAGAACCCTAAAAAATCCGGTTTTTTAGAAACTCGATACGAGATGTAGATTTTCCGCGTGCGAATTTCACATAGGCAGTCGGTCGCGTGTGGAAAAATCGGATTTTTGGACTTTTTTCAGGAGACTCATTATTCGGAGACCCGATGCGTTCAAAATCACCGGCCCTAGAATCCATCACCGAGCCACTACGCCAACAAATCCGCAAGCGCGCGCGCCTGCTGAATTACCTTGCCTGGCCGTTGACCTTTCTCAGCAGCGCGTTCGCGCTATGGCTCATCACGCGCGTTTTCGGCACCACCGTATCGCTGGATAACCCGCAGTCTCTGTTGGGCACGGCGGTGATGATGACCGGCGTGTTGATGCTGGCGCGCGCGGCCTATCACCTGGTGGAGACCAGCCACATACAGAACGACCCGCTGATGATGCAAGCGCCCCGCGCTATCGAACACGTCAGCAGCGCGGCCTCGCGCAGCAGCACCCGGCAGGAAGTTGCCGACGCGCTCAACAAAGAGGTCGAGGCGCTTTTTCACCCGCAAGTTACCGAAATCGCGCTGTACGACCAGCGCGCGCACAGTTACCGGGTAGGAGAGAACAGCGCGCTCCCGGCGGATAATCCGCTGGCGGCGTGGCTGGTCAAGCAACCCCTCAATGTCCCCATCCCCCTGGCCGATGCGGAACTCCCGCCGGAGGCCGACGCCGCGCGGAATGACCTGCTCGCGCGGGGCATCGCGCTGCTCGTGCCCTTCGGCGCGCAGGGCTGGTTGGCCCTCGGCGCGCCGGAGGCGCAGGCGACTTACGATGCCGCGCAACAAAGCCTGCTCCAATACCTGACCCGCCCCGCCGCCATTGGGCTGGAACGGGCCACCATCATCGAGAGCCAGCACAAGCGCGCCACCGAGCTTAACTCGCTCTACTGGATCGCCCAGGCGGTCAACTTCACGATGGACTTGGACGACGTGTTCGAGCTGATTTACACGCAGCTCAAGCGGGTGATGCCACTCCCCAACTTCTATATCGCGCTCCGCGATCCCGACCGAAACATTCTCTGCTTCAACTTCTTTGTGGATGGCGAGCATCGCTTAGAATCGGGTTACTGTTGGAGCGTGGATGAGGGGCTGACGAGCATCGTGCTGCGCAACAGTATGACCCTACGCACTAATAACTACATCGCGGAATGTCGCAAACGGGGGATTGAACCAAGCGGCCCGAAGCCAGAACAACGCGCGTGGATGGGCGTCCCCCTGATGGCTGGCGATCAAAGCATCGGCGTGATGGTGGCCGCCACCACGCAACACGACGTGATCTTTTCTGAAGAAGACGAGACCTTCTTCGTCACTATCGCCGCGTACACGGCCTCCATTCTAGAACGCCATGTCTTAGAGGAGCGACTGGAAGCACGCGCTCGCCAGTTAAGCACGCTCAACGAAATCGGCAACTTGCTGGCCTCCAGCCTCGATTTGCAGGAAGTGCTCGATCTGGTTGTGCGCAACGCGGCGACTCTGCTGGCTTCAGACGCGGGATCGCTCTTACTCCTCGATGAGGACAGCGGCGACCTCGTGTTCCGCATCTCCAGCGGCGGCGCGGGCGAGCAGTTGGTGGGGATGCGTGTGCCCGCCGGCAAGGGCATCGCCGGAGCGGCCTTCTCCGAAAACCGCCCGGTTATCACGCAGGACACGCACAAAGACCATCGCTGGTACAGTGGCCTGGACAAGAAATCGGAGTTCAACACCGAGTCGATCCTCGCCGTGCCGCTCAACGCGCGCGGGCGCACCATCGGCGTGCTGGAAGTGCTCAACCGCAAGGATGGGCGGCCCTTCAATGACGAGGACACGGAGTTGCTGCTCTCATTCGGCGCGCAAGCCGCCATCGCTATCGAGAACGCGCAACTGTTCACGATGACGGATCAGGCGTTACAAGCCCGCGTCGAGGAGTTGACCCGGCTGCAACACATCGACCGGCAACTTAACGCGACGCTGGACTACGCCGAGGTGATGGGCCAGACCCTCGAATGGGCCGTGCGCATCACCGGGGCCACCATCGGCATCATCGCCGCGCTGCAAGAAGAGGAAGACGGCACGCGCGGCCTGCGCTTCCTGGCCCACAAGGGTTATCCTGAAGAGATGTTCCAGCGCTACGCCGAGATGGAATTGTGGCCGCTGGAAGATGGCCTGATGGGCACCATCGTGCGCGAGGGTACCACCATCCTGGTGAAAAATGTGCGGGAGAATGCGCAATACAAAGAGGTGGTGCCGGGGATGGAAGCCCAACTCACCGTTCCCATCAAGCGCGAAGAGCGCGTTATCGGCGTCATCGCGCTGGAATCCGCCCAGGCTGAGAGCTTCTCCGAAGAGAACGTGGCCTTTATCGTGCGCTTGGCCGATCACGCGGCCATCGCCATCGACAACGCCCGCCTCTTCCAGCAACTTCAGCGCGCCAACGCGGCCAAGACCGAGTTCGTTTCCTTCGTCTCGCACGAGCTAAAGCAGCCGATGACCTCGATGAAAGGCTATACCGACCTGCTGATGAAGGGCATCGGCGGAGAACTCAACGAGCAACAGAAAGGCTTCGTCCACGTGATCCGCAGCAACGTGGGGCGGATGGATCGCCTGGTACAAGACCTGCTGGACGTATCGCGCATCGAATCCGGGCGATTGCGGCTGGAGATGGGGCAGGTCGTCCCGGCGGAGATCATCAGCGAAGCCGTGCAAGCCTTCAAGCAGGAGATCGAGAACAAAGCGCAGGAACTGGTGGTGGACATCCCCCCCGACCTCCCCACCGCGCGCGGCGACCGGGGCCGGCTCATCCAGGTACTCACCAACCTGGTCAGCAACGCCAACAAGTACACGCCTGAAGGCGGCAAAGTCACCGTGGGGGCGGAACTACACGTCAAGGATGACGTGGATTACGTGCGCTGGTCAGTCAAGGACACCGGCATCGGGATGACCGAGGAAGACCTGGAGAAGCTCTTCACCAAATACTTCCGGGCCAGCAACTCTGCCGTGCGCAGTGTGCAAGGCACGGGCCTGGGGCTGGTCATCACGCGCAGCATTGTGGAGATGCACAACGGCTTCGTGGATGTCCAGAGCACCTATCAGAAGGGCAGCGAATTCAGCTTCGCCGTGCCCATCCAGGCCGCCGCGTAAGCTCCCGGCCAGATAACGCGGCAATCCCTCGGCTTTGCGAGCCAGCCGCTCGAAGTCTCCGTCTTGGGGACGGCAGCCTGGCGCTTGCTGAAAGACTGGCGGGCACCTCTGCCCGCGTCCCCTTTGGAAAGTCTTGCCCTCTCTTGGCGTCAATGTTATAATGCTATGCAGTTGGGCACACTGTTAAGCCACATCTCTCCATGAGGAGATCACGTATGCCAAAAGTTCGTATTCTGGTAATCGAAGATGACGATGACGCCCGGATGATGTACGGCATCATGCTGCGCAGTTGGGGCTACGATGTCCTCGAAGCCACCACCGGCGGAGAAGGTATCAAAATCGCCCGGCGTTACAAGCCCGACCTCATCCTGCTGGACGTGATGATGCCAGATATGGATGGGTATCAGGTATGCAACGAACTGCGAGAAGACCCCGAATTCCAGACCGTGCCCATCCTCTTCCTCAGCGCACTGGACGCGATGGACGACCGCATCAAGGGCTACACCATCGGCGGCGACGATTTTATGACCAAAGGCCAGATCGACTACAAGGAGATGGGCGCGCGCATCAAGGCCGCGTTACAGCGCACCCAACGTCTGCGCCCCCAAGCGGCCCCACCCACCGTCAAGAAGACCGGCAGCAGTCTGGCGCTTCTCTCACTGCGCGGCGGCGTGGGCGTCAGCACCGTCGCCGTACACCTGGCCCGGCAGGCCGCCACTCAGAACGACCGCCTCCCCATCCTCCTCATCGATATGGCCTTCCCCGTCGGCAGCGTGGGGCTGTGGACGGGCATCAGCGGCACCCGGCACATTGTGGAGTTGCTCTCGCGCCCGCCGGCAGAGATCACGCTCCAGACCATCAACAACTTCAGCCTGCAAAACGTCCACGGGTTCTCCTTTATCCCCGCCCCGGCCACCCTCACCGACCTCAGCAGCATCCGCGTGGAGTCAGTCGAGCGGCTGTTGCATGTGCTGCACACCGAGGGCTATTACGCGATTCTGGATTTGGGACGCGCAACGCTGCCCTTGCTATGGAATGTCCCTGCCCGCTGCGATTGGACAGGCGTGGTAACGTCCGCCGACCGCACCGCGAAGGCCCTCACCCACGTCACCCTACAAGCGCTGACCGCGCAGAGCGTCCACCAACAAGCGATCATCCTCATCTTCAATGACGCCCAGGGTGCCAAGCCAAGCGATACCAGCATCGGGCTGCCACGCTCGCCCGATGTCTTCATCCCGCACACTCGCAGTTTCCAAGAGTTACCCGAACCCTCGCCTTTGGCGCGGCTCTGGTCTATTGTTTCGCCTGAAGAAACCGCAGCAAGCACCGCTTGACGGTTTCCCAACCTATATCGCTCAATCTATTTAACCCCTATGGAGGATACTCATGAAACTTGATGAAAACGCTCGCTATTTAGAGTCCCACGAATGGGCACGGAAAGAAGGTGACGAGATCGTCATCGGGATTTCGGATTATGCCCAACAGACCCTTACCGACATCGTGTACGTCGAATTGCCCGACATTGATGACGAAATCGTCAAGGACGAGCCGTTCATCGTGGTGGAATCTGTCAAAGCCGCCTCGGACGTGATCGCGCCGATGAGCGGGGTCGTGGTGGCGGTCAACGAGGCGCTGGAAGACGCGCCCGAAGTCGTCAACGAGGACCCGTTCGGGGATGGCTGGATGATCCGCATCGAACCGAGCAATCCCGACGAGTGGGGCGATCTGCTGACCCCCGCCGCTTACAAGAAGGTAGTCGAAGAGGAAGAGGCCGCGCATTAATCTGGAGACGCCTAAGACTTCGGAAGTTTAGTGAAACTTCCGAAGTCTGGCCGGGCCGCCGCCCAAAAGCCCGCCATCGCGCGGGCTTTATTCACATTTTACCCTTTGCAATCTGCCATTTGGTTATTGTCACAGAGTATTCGCCACCATCACACTTGGCTCCGAGGGGATTGCCAAATCCCCGTCTAACCGCCGGATTTGGCAATCCGGCGGGAGCCTGACACAATGTGGCGAATATTTCAAGACACCAACCCATTCGCAATCTGCCATTTGCCATTTAAACATCGCCATTCTCAAAGGAGCTAAACTCTATGGTCTATCTACCCCACACCGACGCAGAACGCCGCCAGATGCTCCAGGCCATCGGCGTTGAGACAATCGCGGCGCTGTTCGAGGACGTGCCGGAGCGCTATCGCTACCCCGCCCTCGACCTGCCCGATCCGCTCTCGGAACTGGAAGCGTTGCAAGAACTGCGCTACCTGTCCGACATCAACCTGGACGCAATCCAAAGCCCGATGTTCCTGGGCGCGGGCGCGTATCGCCACTGGGTGCCCAGCGTGGTCGATTACGTCATCAGCCGGGGCGAGTTCGCCACCGCGTACACGCCCTATCAGCCGGAGGTCAGCCAGGGCACGTTGCAGGCGATCTTCGAGTATCAGAGCATGATCTGCGACCTCACGGGGATGGACGTCGCCAACGCCAGCCATTACGACGGGGCCACCGCCACCGCCGAGGCCGTGATCCAGGCGTACAACGTCTTCCGCAAGAAGCGCAAGAAGGTGATGATCTCCGCCGCCGTCCACCCCCACTACCGCGAGGTGGTGCGCACGTACACGCAGGGCCTCGAAGTGGAGATCATCGGCGACGAGAAAGAGCGCCCCATCAGCGAGCTACTCGAACTCGTGGACGACCAGACCGCCTGCGTGATCCTCCAGACGCCCAACTTCCTGGGCGAGTTGGAAGACCTCGCCAGCCTCGCCGATGAGGTTCACACGCGCGGGCAGGACGCCCGCAAAGCGGATCGCCACACGCTGCTGGTCGTGGTCACGAATCCCATCAGCCTGGGGCTGCTCAAGCCGCCGGGCGACTACGGGGCCGACATCGTCGTGGGCGAAGGGCAGCCACTCGGCCTGGGGCTGAACTTCGGCGGGCCGTATCTGGGCATCTACGCCACGCGCGAGGAGTACGTGCGCGAGCTTGCCGGGCGGCTCATCGGCAAGGCCGTCGATGTGGAGGGGAAGGAGGGCTTCGTGATGACCCTCACCACCCGCGAGCAGCACATCCGCCGCGCGCGGGCCACCTCTAACATCTGCACCAATCAAGGGCTGATGGCGCTGGCCGCTACCGTGTATATGGCCGCCCTCGGCAAACACGGGCTGCGCCAGGTGGCGGAACTCAACTATCACAAGGCGCACTACGCCGCCGACCGCATCGACGCCCTCAAGGGCTTCTCCGTGGCCCGCGCCAAACCCTTCTTCAACGAATTCGTCGTCCGCTGCCCGGTGGGTGTCAGCGAACTCAACCGCTATCTCCTGGAAGATGTGGCCGATGTGGAGATCATCGGCGGATACGATTTGAGCCGCGCGTACCCGCAGCGGCGCAACCAGATGTTGGTCGCCGTCACGGAGATGAATTCGCAAGCGGAAATTGATATGCTGGTCGATGCCCTCGCGGCCTACCGGTCTAACTAAGGAGCCTAATGATGAACGAACCTGTAATCTACGAACTCTCTGCACCCGGACGTGAAGGCGTCAAGTTGCCCCATCTGGACGTGCCCGCCAGCGACCTGCCCACCGAGCTGCTGCGCGAGGAGCTGCCGCTCCCCGAAGTGAGCGAGATCGATGTAGTGCGCCACTTCCTGCGCCTCTCACAACAGAACTACGCCATCGACAAGGGAATGTATCCCCTCGGCTCCTGCACGATGAAGTTCAATCCCAAGATCAACGAAGTGACGGCCCGCCTGCCCGGCTTCACCAGCATCCACCCGCTGCAATACACCAACACCGCCCAGGGCGCGCTCTACCTGATGTACACCGTCCAGGAGTATCTCAAGGAAGTCGGCGGCTTTGCCGGCGTCACCGTCCAGCCGGCGGCCGGCGCCCAGGGCGAGTTGGCGGGCGTGCTGATGATGCACAAGTATCACCTGGATCGCGGTGACACGCAGCGCGACACCATCCTGGTGCCCGATTCGGCTCACGGCACGAACCCCGCCACCACCAGTATGAGCGGGCTGCGCGTGGTGCAAATCCCCTCAGACGCGCGCGGCAACGTCGATCTGGACGCGCTCCAGTCGCAAATCTGCGAGCGCGTCGTGGGGCTGATGATCACCAATCCCAACACCCTGGGCCTGTTCGAGGAGCAGATCGAAGCCGTCGTGAAGATGATCCACGACTGCGGCGGCTTGGTCTACGGGGACGGCGCGAACATGAACGCGCTGATGGGCGTGATGCGCCCCGGCGACGTGGGCATCGACGTAATGCACTTCAATTTGCACAAGACCTTCAGCACGCCGCACGGCGGTGGCGGGCCGGGATGTGGCCCCGTCGGCGTGGCAGAGCATCTGGTGGACTACCTGCCCGGCCCCGTCGTGACCATCGACCTGCAACTTTCCGAAGAGGACGCGCCGTTCTTCAACTTCTACCAGCCGGCCAAGTCCATCGGGCCGCTGACAGGCTTCTGGGGCCACTTCGGCATCCTGGTGCGCGCCTACACTTACATGCGCATGTTAGGCGCGGAGGGGATGAAGGAGGCCGCCGAGCACGCGGTGCTCAACGCCAACTACCTGCGCAGCCAGGTCAAGGACGTGTATAAGGTATCTCACGACCGTCTGTGCAAGCACGAGTTCGTGGCCGAGGGCCACTTCGACGCGGCCCCCGACGTGCGCGCGCTGGACATCGCCAAGCGCCTCATCGACCACGGCGTCCACCCGCCCACCAACTACTTCCCGCTCATCGTGCCCGAAGCGCTGATGATCGAGCCGACGGAGACCGAGAGCAAGCAGTCCATCGACAACTACGCCGCTATCCTGCGCGCCATCGCCACCGAGGCCACCGACAACCCGGAACTGCTGCACGCCGCGCCCCACAACACGCCGGTGCGCCGCCTCGACGAGGTCAGCGCGGCCCGCGATCCCATCCTGCGCTACCAGCACGCCTAGTACAGCGCGGCGCAAAGAACTCCCCCAGTTGAATGTGCTCCACGGGGAACTGACGTTCCCCGTTCCGATGTATAGTCGCGGATCTGACGATCCGCTCTGAGCACGGCTAACCGGGGAGGAACTTCCGCCGCGCAGCACTGGACACGCTATTACTGCGGGGGACGCCGAACAGCGTCCCCCGTAACGTTTGTGTTAGGCCCTGCCCGGTGGTATAATCCCACCATACGCGGCCCGGCAAGCCGTCGATTCACGCGGTTGCGCGATGGCGTCAGCCAATACACAGCGGGGGCTTTCCTTGAATCAGTTCATTGTGCGTCCGATTACCAATTTGCTGTTGTTTTTCTATCGCTGGCTAGGCCAGGAGACGATCCTGGCCGTCGTCATCGTAACCGCGATGTTGCGGCTGGCCCTGACACCACTGACACGGCAAAAACATCTCAGCAAACAAAAGACGCAGCGCAAGCGGCAAGAGTTCCAGGCGAATATGGCGGCCTTGCAGGAGAAATACAAGGACAGCCGGAGCAAACTAGCCGAGGAACAATTCAAGCTGTATCAGGGCATCAACGCCAATCCGCTGGAGGGATGTTTGCTGCTGCTGATTCAGTTTCCGCTTCTAATTGGGGTGTACCGGGGGATCATCGGCACGCTGGCCGTCACGCCCATCCGATTGCTGGCGTTACCCCGGCAAATTTATCCGTGGGCCGCTGATTTAAGCACCTTAATTCCGCTGAACAGCCGCTTTCTATGGATGGATTTGGCATTACGCGATCCCTATTTTGTACTGCCCGTTCTGGTTCTGCTAACATCCTGGCTCCGGCAAAGGCTCACAACGCCCCCGGATGACACCGCCGAGGAAAAGGGCTTGACCAGCTATCTGAACATCTTCATGCCGTTACTGTCCGCATTTATCGCGGCGGGTTTAGCCTCGGGATTAGCCATCTATATACTCACCTCCAGCAGCATTGGTATTGCGGAATACTTTCTCTTCCAGCGTAATATCGACACGCTTATGCCGGAGCCGCAGGAGGAGGAAGCGCAAGCTGAGACGGTTGCGCCGCCGGTCGCGGCAGATGACTCTACTGAACTGAAAGAACCCTAAAAAATCCGATTTTTTAGAACCTTGATACTGCAATTCCCCAACAGAACTCCGATATTGTTGATAGTGTGTGAGGTTTTACGAGGTAATAGCATAAAATGATACCCCACGTAAGCATTGGATTAGCGTTTTTGGCGGGACTGGCCTCTTTTCTGGCCCCCTGCG
>SLSP01000024.1 GCA_007130345.1 Thermoflexales bacterium | reverse complement strand
ATTGGACATCCTTTTCCCCTACTTACCCCAGCGGCGTGCTAAAGCTGTTCGCCTAAAGGCGAAGGTTTTAGACCTGGCGCTTGGAAAATAAAGGTATGAGAGGGGTAAAATGCAAGTAAGAGAACCAGCTATGTATGCGATTGAATTTCAAACGCACGTTAAGGGCGGCATCATTCGGATTCCACCTCAGTATCAAGAACAACTCCAAAATAGCGTGCGTGTGATTATCTTGGTGGAACCGCCATCGCCTCCCCACACCTTGATTGATCAACTTCTCGCAAACCCGTTACATGTTCCCGACTTTCAGCCGCTAGATCGAGATGCACTCCATTCGAGAACGAATTTGGAAGAACTTGATGCGTTGACCGATGAGATGATTGATACATCGGAGATTCCACCATTGACCGAAGTATTTTTTGCTACGGCACAATGGCGGGTGCCGCAGTCCAAAGGGGAATAGAGCCACTGCTGCGCGTGGCGCTGAACAGCGCCCCATAACCCATCAGCAAAAACTAGGGCGGGGAGCGCCC
This sequence comes from Thermoflexales bacterium, assembly GCA_007130345.1. Taxonomy (GTDB): domain Bacteria; phylum Chloroflexota; class Anaerolineae; order B4-G1; family SLSP01; genus SLSP01. The sequence continues at coordinate 10,428 of SLSP01000024.1, read as the reverse complement.
AAAGTAACGCTCACGGAGTCCTCACAGAGGACGGTGAACTGAGAAGCGGCCCTGCGCGAGCATCCGCACTCCACCAGGACATTGCCCGCACGCAATACGCCATCACATAGGATGACAAGATGAAGAAAAACAACCGAATCGTAGACTTCTTCGCTGTCCGTTTGCAGCGCAAGATATTGTTGTTGATCCTGCTCCTCGTCATCCCGGTGATGAGCGGGATGAGCGCGTACTGGGTCACGACGCAGCGGCGCACCGCGTCGGAGACGTTGGCGGCGCGCGCCGAGCGGATGGCGGGCCTGCTCTCGCAAACCCTGGCCGCGCCCCTGTGGAACCTGGACATCCGCGTCTTGCAGGCGCAGTTGGACGCGGTGATCGTCGATCCCGACCTGTTCTCCATCGGCGTATATGAGCAGGAGCGCGCGGTGCCGGTGGTCGGCGACCAGCGCGAGGGCGAGCCGGTGGACGCCATCACGCGCGAGATGCCCATCATCTACGTTCGCGATCAGGAACAGATCACCCTGGGCACGGTGCGCCTGGTCTACACGCACGAGTTCGTCCACCAGGACATTGCCCGCACGCAATACGCCATCACGGCATTTATCCTGGCGTTGGGCGTGTTGTTGGCCCTGGGAATTTACGTCATGCTTCGCCAAATGGTAGAAAATCCCATCCAGCAGATGAGCGCGGCGATGGGCCGGGTCGCCGCGGGCGATTTCTCCGCCCGCGTTGCCTTGCGTTCCCGCGATGAGGTGGGGCAACTGGCCCAATCTCTCAACTGGATGGTGGCCGAGTTGCAGAATTCCTACGCCGATATGCAGACCCTGAACCGCGAGCTTGAAGCGCGGGTCAAGGCGCGCACGCAGCGGTTGGAGACTATCGCCACGCTCAGTGAGGACTTGAACGTCATCCTGGATATGGAAGAGTTGTTGCCCAACGTGGTGGATGTGATCTGCGAGCGCTTCGACCTGTACTACGCGGGCGTGTTCCTGATCGACGCGACAGGGCAATGGGCCGTGCTGCGGGCCGGTTCGGGGAGCGCGGGCCAGGCGATGCTGGCGGCCAATCACCGTCTGCAAATCGGCGGGCAGTCGATGATCGGCGCGGCGATTTCGGAGCAACAGGCGCGGATCGCGCTGGACGTGGGGGAGGAGGCGGTGCGCTTCGACAATCCGCACTTGCCGGACACGCACTCCGAGATGGCGCTCCCGCTCATCAGCCGGGGCGGTGTCATCGGCGCGCTGACCATCCAATCGGTGCAATCCAACGCCTTTTCTGAGGATGACATCACCGAGCTACAGACCGTCGCCAATCAGATCGCCGTCGCCATCGAGAACGCGCGCCTGTTCGCCGAATCTCAGGCCGCGCTTGAGGAGATCGAGGCGGTGCAACGGCGCTATATCGGCCAGGCGTGGGGGGAATTCCTGCACGGCACATCTCTGCGCGGCTATCGTCAGACTGGCGTGGGCACAGAGCCGTTGGGGGATCTGCTGCCCGAAGTCACCCGCGTCCTTGAGGGCGGCGGGCAGCCCTTCGTGGCGGCGGAGGCGGAGGACGCGACGCGCCTGGTGGTGCCCATCAAATTCCGCGACCGGGCCATCGGCGCGGTGGGCATCAAGGAGGATATGGCGCGCGCGTGGACGCAGGAGGATATCGCGCTGGCCGAGGCGATTGCCGAGCAACTCGCGTTGGCGGCTGAGAACCTGCGCCTGCTCGATGAGACGCAGCGCCGGGCGGCCCGCGAGCGGCTGACGCGCGAGATCACGGACAACATCCGCGCGGCGGTCAGTGTGGAGGATGCGATGCGGCGCGCTCTGGAACAGATGGGGCAGCTCTTCAACGTCTCGGAGATGGTGGCGCGCATCGGAACCGCGGACGCTCTGCGCGGAGCGGCGGGGCCGGACGGAGGTGACGAGCATGAGTGAACAGAGAAGCAGCGCGCCGAGCACGGAACGCACCTTTCGGACGGAATTGTTCCGCAAGGCGCTCTGGATCAGCGCGGTCAGCCTGGGGGTTTTTGTGCCGATATACGCGGGCTTGGGCTACGTTGTCCCCGCGTTTCCCGGCCTGCCCCTGGCGGTACTGTGCGGGCTAGGGGCGGCGGCCTGCTGGCCGGTGTGGGAAACGTTGCGGCGCGGGCATCATCAAGGCGCGCTGGTGCTTTATCTGGTGGTCATACACGGCGTCTTCGCGGGCGTGATCTATCTGACGGGGGGCATTTTCAGCCCGTTGATGCCCGCGTTCCCGGCCCTGGTGGTCTTTGCCGCCATCCTCGGCGGGGCGCGCGAAGCGTTAGGCTCCAGTCTGGCGGCGCTGTTGACGGTAGCGGGGTTGACGGTGTTGGACGCGATGGGCCAGATATCCACGCTGGACATCGAGGGGCTTCCCCGCTATCTGGTCATCAATTTGCTGTTCTTCACAGTCCTGGCCGTGACCAACCTGCTGCTGCTGGACTTCGAGCGGACTAAGTACGCTCTGGTGGAGGCCGAGGAGCGTCAAGACCGGTTGGCCGAGGCCATGGCGCGCGCCGAAGCCTCGGCCTCGGCTGAACGCGAGGCCAGCCAGCGGGAGGCGGCGTTGAGCCAGAATCTCCAGGACGTGATGCGCCAATACACGCGCTTCTTGCAGCAGGTGACGGAAGGCAACTACCAGGTGCGGCTGGAAGTTGACCGGTTGGGCCAGGATAAGGACTTGCCGCCTGAGTTGATCGCGTTGGGGGATTACCTTAACACCACCGTCGAGGGCCTGGTGTCGGCTGTCACCGAGATGGAGGAAGCGCAGCAGATGTACACCAGCCAATCGTGGGATGCGTATACCCGGCGCGCGGCGGCGGCACGCGGCTATCGCTATCGCGCCGCCGCTGAGGGCGAAGGCCAGATCGAGAGCGACGATTGGGCGTGGCTCGCGGCGATGCAGGACGCCGTCCAGCAGCACCGTCTGGCGGTGGGGGACGCGGAGATCGCCGTCCCGCTGGATATGCGCGGGCAGATCATCGGCGCAATCGGGATGCGCCGCGAGGCTGAGGCCGATTGGGGCGAGGACGAGAAGACCCTCATCCGCGCCATCACGGATCAGTTGGCCCAGACCATCGATAACTTGCGGCTGCTGGAGGATACCGGGCGGCGGGCCGCGCGCGAGCGGACGGCCAGTGATGTAGCCGGCCGGATCCGCGCCGAGGTGGAAATCGAGGCGGTGTTGGAGCGCGCGCTCCTGGAGTTGGGCCAGGTGCTTCAGGCGGATCGCGGCATGGCGCATCTATCCCTGGGCGAGCAGGAGGAGGAGTAACCTATGGAACATCAGCGACAGCACGAAGTCCTCTGGACGCGGTTGGTCTCGGTGCAAGGGGCCGACGCGGAGGTGGCGCGCGAGGGGCAGTTCTTCAATACCCTGTTGGTGGTGAGCATCTGTGTCGCCGCCTGTATGGCGCTGGCCTTCCTGGTCGCCGGGATGCGGGGGCTGTTCACCTTCCCGCACCAGATGGGGTGGGGGCTGGCTTTCTCCGGCGGCTTTATCGCGCTCTCGGCCTTCTGCCTCCATCAGACGCGCCAGGGGCGGGTCGCCGAGATGCTCCGCCTCTACATTTGGGCCAATTTCCTGGGCACGTTGGGCTTCTGCCTGCTCTTCAACGGGTATCAATCGGTGGGTTGGTTGCTCTTCTTCTGGCCGGTATCGCTGGCGGGCACCTTCCTGGAGCCTGGAGACGCGGTGCGGATGGCGGTCGGCGTGCTGCTGTCCTACGGCGTGGTGGTTATCGGGGAGCTATTCGACGTCTACGCGCCTCCCATCGTCCTGACGCTGGAAAGCATCCGCTTCCTGGCTTTGAGCTTCGGATTCATCATGCTCGTCGCTACGGCGGGCGTCATCAACTACCTCAACATGCTCCATCAGCGGGAGGCCCTGTCGCAAGCGCGGCACCTCACCGAGACGTTGGACGAGACGCGCCGGGATTTGGAGCAGCGGGTGCTCGCGCGTACTGGCGAACTCCAGGAACGGGCGGATCAGTTGCAGACGATTGCCGAACTCAGCCGGGCCACCGCTTCGATTCTGGATATGGACGACTTGCTTGAGACCACCGTCCATTTGATCTCCGATCGCTTGGGATATTACCACGCCGGCATTTTCCTGCTCGATGCCGCCGGCGATTGGGCCATGTTGCGCGTGGCCTCGTCGGAGGGCGGCGAGAAGATGTTGGCGCGTGGGCATCGGCTGCGCGTCGGGGGCCAGGGCATCGTGGGGTACGTCGCGCAAACCGGGATACCGCGCATCGCCTCCAACGTGGGCGAGGACGCGGTCTGGTTCAACAATCCTGATCTGCCGCTCACGCAGTCGGAGATGGCGCTGCCCCTGGTCGCGCGCGGGCAGACCATCGGCGTGCTCGATATTCAGACGCAGGAACGGAGCGCCTTCACGGAGCAGGATGTCGATGTGTTGCGCGTCCTGGCCGATAGCATCGCCATCGCCATCGCCAACACGCGCTCCCTGCAAGAGACGCGCGCCGCGCTGAACCGGCTGGCCCGCTATCAGGAGCAGGACACGTTTATGGCGTGGCGTCAAGCGCTGGCGCGGCGCACTATGCGCCTCGATTATCGCTATATGGCCGGGCTGGTCAGTGAGGCCCAGGTCGAGGAGACGATGGCTCTGGATCAGGTGGACACGCTGCACGAGGTCACGTCGGTCGTCGATGACGCCGGCCTGCATCTGCTGTTGGCCCCGCTCCGCCTACAGGAGCGCACGCTGGGCGTCCTCACCTTTGAGCGCCCCGCGCCATGGAGCGATGACGAGATTCAGCTTACCCAATTCGTCGTCGAGCAGTTGAGCCTCGCGCTGGACAACGCCCGTCTCCTGGAACAGACGCGGCTCGCGGCCCAGCAGGAGCGCGCGCGGAGCGAGATCGTCGCCAGCGTGCGCTCGTTGAGCACCACCGACGCCATCCTCCGCACCGCCGCCGAGGAGCTAGGCCGCGCGCTCAAGGTGGAGCGCAGCCGCATTCAGTTGTTGCCGCCCGACGAGAATACGGCCCTATGATGCGGCGCTGGGTGCTTGGCTGGTGGATTGTGGTGTTAATCGGCGGGGTGGCCTGCGCGCCGCCCGCTCCTCCCGCCGCTGTGCCGCCGGTGACACCGCCGGGGCCGCCAATCGAACAACTGCGCCTGTTTTGGGTCAACAGTTCTACGGCGGACGACCTCTGGGCCATACGCATCCAGGCCGGCCTGCGCGAGACGTTGACGCGCTACGGGTATGTGCCGGGCAGCACGCTGATCTTCGAGGCGTATCACATGGACGTGGGCCAATATGACGTTGTCGCGGCGGCGCGTGAGGCCGTACCCGATGTCATCGCGGCCATCCAGGCGTTTGGCCCGGACATCGTCGTGGTCTCCGGCGACGAGGCGGCGCAGTTGGTGATCCCGAACTACCCGGACACCACGTTACCGTTCGTCTTCTGCGGCGTGATGGGGGATCCGGAGGGGTATGGCCTAGTGCGCCCCAACGTCACCGGCGTGCTGAACCACCCGCGGCCGGTGGAAACCGTAGCGATGGCGCGGGCCTTCGCCGAACCGCCCACGCGCTACCTCGTCCTGGGGGATACGTCCGTCAGCGGGCGGCTTCTCGCGCAATACGTTTACAGCGCGCTCCACGAGGTGGACACGGAGGGGCCGGCACCTGAGTTGCGTCTGGTGGCACATTGGTCAGACTGGCAATCTGTGGTATCGGAGGAGGCGTCAAACGTGGATTTTATCTTGCTGCTCAACTTTGATACGATGTCGGATGAGGCGGGCGGCTATATCGCGGAGCGGGCGATGATGGTATGGATGCTGGAGCACTCGCCGGCACCGGTTTTCGCGCTGTCCACGCAGGGGGTGCTCAACGGCGCGGTGGGGGGGCTGGTGATAGATGGTGAGCAACAAGGCACCGCGGCCGCGCAGCGCGTGATTCAGATCGCGCGCGGTGCGTCCCCTGCCAGCATCGCCATCGAACCCTCCGGGTATCGGCTGTTGATGAATATGGCGGCGGCGCGTCATTGGGATTTGCGTATCCCGGTGATGCTGCCTTTGGCGGCTGAAATCTACCGCACCTTGCCGGGGGGCATCGCGCCGGCGACTGCGCCAGGAGGTTCACAATGAGATGGAAAAACCTGAGCTTGCGTTGGCGGATGATCTTGATCATCGCCGGGATCCCCTTGCTCTTTTTGATTCCCGTATTCCTCTTTATCGGCACGGAGTATCAGGCCGCGTATCAGGAAGCCTTCTGGAACCAGGGGGAACTGGCGACGCTCCAGGTGCAGTTGATTGTGGAGCAGATCACGCCCTATGTCGTGACGCTGGACAATGCGCGCGGGCTGTCCGGCGTGATCCAGCGCATCAACAACAGCGTGGAGGAGTTCGAGTTCATCGCGCTGGTGGATGAGCGGGGGGAAGTGATCGTCCATTCGCAGCCGGGCTTTGCCGGGCAGGTCATCCCCGGGTTGACCGATCTGGACGCTGACGCGCCGGTTATCCTGCGCGAATTCCCCCAGGGCGAGTTATACCTGGTCTCGCAAGCGATGCCGCTGCCCGGCGGTGCGCCGGGAGACCTGTTGTACATCGTGGTCGGGATTCCCGCCGCTATCGTTGACCCCTCGCTGGCCCCGCTGGCCGGCGTCATCATCAGCCTGTTCATCATCCTCGTCATCGCGCTCAATTTGGTGATGAACAACCTGGTGCTCCGCCCGCTGGTGCAGTTAGCGGAAGGCGCGCGCCTGCTCGGCGTCGGCGAGTTGGAGCACGAGATCGTCCTCGCCCAAGAGGACGAGTTCGGGGTGGTGGCGCAAGCCTTCAACGAGATGGCTGGCCGTGTCAAGTCCCTGGTTCTCAGCCTGGAGCAGCGCGTCGAAGATCGGACTGCCGCGCTGGAGCGCAAGTCCATCCAATTGGAAGCGGTCAGCCTCATCAGCAAGCAGGCCGCGCAGATGCACGACGTGCCGCTGTTGTTAAACACCGCCGTCAACGCCATCTCCGAAAAATTCGGCTTCTATCACACCGGCATCTTCGTCCTCGAAGATGACAAGGCGTGGGCCATTCTGCGGGCCGCCTCCTCCGAGGGCGGGCAGCGCATGTTGGCACGCGGCCATCGTCTCCAGGTGGGGCATGTGGGCATTGTGGGCTACGTGGCCGCCACCGGCAAGCCGCGCATCGCCTTTGACGTGGGTGGCGACGCGGTCTGGTTCGATAATCCCGACCTGCCCACCACGCGCTCGGAGATGGCCCTGCCCCTCAAGGCCGAGGACGAGGTCATCGGCGTGCTGGACGTGCAGAGCACAGAACCGGAGGCGTTCACCGATGACGACATCAGCACGTTGCAACTGATGGCAGATCAGTTGGCTATTGCGCTCTACAATGCCCGCCTGCTCGAAGCGATGGAAGGGGCGCTGGATGAGGCCCGCGAGCTGCGCGTCGATTACAGCCAACGGGGCTGGGCGCGCGTCGCCACCCGTATGCGTCCGATGGCCTACGAATATGATCGCGTTGAAGTCAACCCGGTGCCTCCATTGCCGGTCCCGCCCGATCTCCAGGAGGGCCGCGCCTCGCGCAAGATTGTGATGGACGGCGGCGTGCCGGTGGTGTTGGAAGCCATGCGCACCAGCGACCGCGTCATCGGGTACGTGGGGCTGGCCGATTCGCAGCGTGTCTGGACAGATGAAGAGCTGGCCCTGGTCGAAAGCGTCAGTTCGCAGGTCGCGCTGGCGCTGGAAAACGCCCGGCTCTTCGAGGACACGCGCCGCAACGAGCGCCAGCAGTACCTCATCAGCAAAGTGCTCCAGGTCGCGGCGGATCCCACCATCTCTTCCGATTACGTCCTTGTCGAAATCGCCCGCGTCCTGGCCGCCGGCCTGGATATGGCTATTGTGATCTTCACCTTCCCGATGCCTAATCTGCCGATAGTACATCCCCACGCCGTTTTGGGGCCGGAAGGGCAGACCTTGCCGTTCTTTGAAGGGGATTTGACGCTGGCCGAAGAATACCACACCTTCTTCCGGGGGCTGACCCGCCCGGAGTTGGGGCCGATGTCCCCGCTCCTCGACCTCGACCAGGAAGCCCTGAACGGCAATGGCCGAGACGCGGAGATCGTCACGCTGTTGGAGACCTACGACTTCGACCGCGTGCTCTACGTGCCCATCAGCAGCGCGGGCGTCCAGAGCGGCTTTATGGCCCTCATCCCGGCGCGTCTCGATCCGCCCCTCGATCCCGATACCCGCGAGTTGGCTCAAAACTTAGCCAGCCAGATCGCGGTGGTCATCGACAACCTCAACCTCTCCGAAGAGACGCGCCGCCGTTCCGAAGAGATGCAATCCCTGTATCAGATTTCGCTGACCTTGAGCGAGCTTCTGGAGCCGACCGAGGCGTTGCAAGCCATCGTCCGGCAGGCCGTGACGCTCTTCGCGGCTGATACCGGGAGCTTCTTCCTCTATGACACGGAGGCCGAAGACCTGGTCTTGACGCTGGACTATCAGGGGCTTCAGGAAAACGAGATCGGGTGGCGCGTCAAGCGCGGCGAGGGCTTGATGGGCGTGGCGCTGGAGACGCAGAAGGCGCAGGTCGTCGATGACTACATGGCATGGGAGGGGAAGATAGCGGCGATGGCCCACACGCCCTTCCGCTCGGCCATCGCCGTGCCCCTCATCGGGCGATTTGGCCCGCTCGGCGCGTTGGTGGTGCGCGCGCGTCAGAAGGCGGCGTTTAATGAGGGCGATGCCCGGCTGGCCGAGTTGTTCGCGGCGCAAGCCGGTACCGCGTTGGAGAACGCGCAACTCAACCAGGAGACGCAGCAGCGCGCCGAGGAGCTATCGCAGCTTTACGACGCGGGGATCGATTTGCTGACCATCCTCGATGTGCGCGAGTTGTTGGATCGCTCCGCGTACTGGGCGCGGCGGGTCTTCGACGCGCCGACGGCTGTGATCTTCTTGCACGATTCCGAAACCGACGAGTATATGCGCGGCAAGAGCTACGCTGACGATGATGCTCTCGCCAATGGCCGTGATAATGGCGACCGCGCCACGCGCCACCGCATCCGTCACACGCACAAAACCGAAGCGCCAAGCCCCGGCGGCCTGACCGAGACCATCATCAGGACGCGCAAGAGCATCCTCTACCGCGATAACCGCGAGCATCCTAGCTCTAGCAACGACAAGCTGGTGGCTGCCGGGCTGCTTTCGCAGATGGGCGTGCCGCTCCGGGTGGGCGATGAGGTGCTTGGCGCGATGTTCGTCAACGGTACCGAAGTCGGGCAGTTCTCCGAGCGCGACCTCACCTTGCTGGAATTCCTGGCGACCCAGATTTCGGCGGCATTGCAGAACGCGCTGCAATTTGGGCGCACCGAGTCGGCCCTCTCGGTGGTGGAGCGACAGGCCCGCTATCAGACCAATGTCTCTCAGGCGGTGGCCCTGCTCACCGAGCGTGGCACCGCAGCCGCGCCCGATGTCCTGCGCCTGCTTGGCGAAGCCTCCGAAGCGGATGGCGTGGCCTATTTCGCCGTTGGCGAAGACGAATATGGCCCCGTGTGGGTGTTGCGGCAGACCTGGAAAGCGCCTGAGTTCGACCTCGCGGCGTCCCAAGCCGCGCCCACGCAGCTTTCTGTCGTCGCGCATGATTTCCTGGCGGAGCAGATCAGTCGGCAGACCTCGGTGGTGCTACAATCCGAGCACGCGCCCGATGCCGAGCGCGCGTTCATAGAAGCGTGGAGCTTCCACGCCGCGCTGATCCTCGCGGTGCAGATGGAAGTCGCGCCGCCGGGCTTTATCGTGCTGGGGCGGGAGGCCGAGGACTATCTGTGGTCGGATGAGGAAATCCTCCCCTTGCAGACGGCAGCCGCGGCCCTTTCTAACACCATCGCCCGCGAGGCGCTCTTCAACCAGGTGCAAACCTCCCTGGAAGAGACCGAAGCGCTCTATCAAGGCAGCGCGGATCTCAACCGGGCCAACTCCTACGATGAGATTTTGGAGGTGTTGCGTCAATATACCATCCTGGGGGTGAATTCCAGCAATGTCTCCATCCAGCTCTTCGATCAGATGTGGACAAGCGAGCAGGAACCGGAATACGCGGAGGTGGTGGCGCACTGGTCTCCTGAAAGCGGGGCAGCCTCGGCGCGGCACACGCGATACCGCATCGACGAATTCCCTTCAGCGCGGGTCTTTATGAGCCGCGCCGTCGCCACATATTTGGAAGACTTGGAACGGGACGAATTCCTGGATCGGCGTGGGCGGGCGCTGTTTATGCGCGTCCTGGGGGCCAAGAGCATGGCCCTGGTCCCGCTGGTGGTGGCCGGGCAGAAGATCGGCTATGTCAACGGCATCTATCCGCAGCGCATGAAGTTCGCGGAGCACGAGCGTCGGCGGCTGGAAAGCTTGGCGCAACAGGCCGCCATCGGCGTGATGAACATTCGTCAGCTTCAGGCCAT
>SLSP01000137.1 GCA_007130345.1 Thermoflexales bacterium | reverse complement strand
CCGCCGTGAAGAAGGCCCAGGGCGCGGGCCTGCGCACGATTATGGTCACGGGCGACTACGCCGCGACCGCTGCCGCCATCGCCAAAGAAATCGGCATCCTGCAACCGGGCCGCGAGACGGTCTCTGGCGCGGAACTGGAAGCGATGAGCGACGCGGAACTGGCGGAGCGCATCGACCAGGTGGACGTCTTCGCGCGGGTCTCGCCGAATCACAAGATGCGCATTGTCGAGGCGCTGCGGCAGCGCAACAACATCGTGGCGATGACGGGCGACGGCGTCAACGACGCGCCCGCCCTCAAGCGCGCCGACATCGGCATCGCGATGGGCATCACGGGAACCGACGTGACCAAGCAGACGGCGGATATGGTGCTGACCGACGATAACTACGTTTCCATCGTCAGCGCGATTGAGCAGGGGCGCGTGATCTACTCCAACATCCGCAAATTCGTCTACTTCCTGCTCTCCTGCAATACGGCGGAGATTATGATCCTCTTCCTCGCCACCCTGTTCGGCTGGCCGTTGCCGCTGACCGCGCTGCAATTGCTGTGGCTCAACCTGTTGAGCGATGGCGCGCCCGCGCTGGCCCTGGGCCTCGAAAAAGGCGATCCCGACATCATGGAACGGCCCCCGCGTCCGCCCGACGAACCCGTCATTAACCACGAGATGGTCAGCGGCGTTATTGTGCAGACCATCGCCATCACCGGCGCGGTGTTGCTGGCCTATTGGCGCGGCCTCACGCACTTCGGTGCTTTGTCTGATGCCAGTGCTATCGTCACGGCGCAGACGATGGCCTTTGTAACCCTGGTGCTGTCGGAGCTATTCCGAGCCTACACCTCCCGCTCCGAGCGTTACCCGTTGCTCAAGCTGGGCGTCTTCTCCAACAAGTGGATGCAGTACGCTGTGGGCTTCTCAGTGGTGCTGACCCTGATCGTGGTCTACATCCCGTTTATGCAGGAAATCTTCAACACCGTCCCGCTCACGCTAGAGGAATGGTTCCTGGTCTTGCCGCTCACGCTACTGCCCTCGGTGATCGCCGAATTGCGGAAGTGGATTATGCGCAAGCTGGCGCACAGATAAGCCGCGCATTGATAAGACGGCCTCCGCACGGGGGCCGTCTTTGTTCAACGGATATAACGGATTCAACGGATTAAACGGGTGTAACGGATTGAAAGAATCAGCCCCTTCAGCGTGCCCACTATGCCTGACATCCGGCCCCCTGATCGCCGTGAGCGGGGTGGATGAGCGCCGCTACTATCTGTGCGATACTTGCGCCCTCATCTGCGTTGATCCCGCGCACCATCTCGCGCCGGACGCGGAAAAGGCGCATTACACAACGCACGAGAACAGTATCGAGAACGCGGGCTACGTCCACTTCCTCGACCGCGTGATCCAACCCACGCTCCCCTACCTGAACACGACGATGCGCGGCCTGGACTACGGCTGCGGCCCCGGCCCCACGCTATCGCGGCTCCTCCGGCGACAGGGGATCGCCTGTGAGGATTACGATCCGCTCTTCGTGCCGCGCGCGCCTCGTCCGCCGTATGACTTCATTTTCTCGACAGAGTGTTTCGAACACTTCCGCCTGCCACATCAGGAAATCCGCCGAATCTGCGCCCTGCTCCGCCCCGGCGGACTGCTGGCGGTGATGACCGAACGCTGGACGACGCTCGAACACTTCGCGCAGTGGTATTACCCCCGCGACCCCACCCATGTCGCCTTTTACCACGCCGACACGATGCGCTATGTGTGTACGCGCTTCGGCCTGACCGTCCTCTGGCAAGACGCCGACCGGGTGGTGATTTTCAGACGGGGAGATTAAATCCGCCCCGCGTGTTTGACAGGGGGGGCTAGTCGGACTATCATCAAGCGAGAATGACGCAAACGCGTAAGCTCCGGATAACGTTATCTATGCTTCACCGTGGAGGTTGGGGATGTATATCACAAGTTATGTAAAAGAACACGGTATCCAAGAAGGTCTGGCGAAGTTCTTCGCGCAGAAACGGATGCCCTACGAGGTGCTGACGCTGCTGCCCGACGCTCCGGCAGATTGCCCCTGGCACGCGCTGCGGGATATGACCTTAGCCGAAGCCATCGCTGGCGTCTTCGCGCCACTGGCTGACCAATTCTCCGGCACGGTGGCGCAACTTCAAGAGCATAGCCGGGCGCTGGCGTGCGTCCACGCCGCCGGCGTCTGGTATCTGCTGTACGTCGTCCGCCCCTACGCTGACGACATTCTGTGGATTGGACGCGAGCCGGCGGATTCTCCGCCGTTGCCCGAAGCGGCGCAAACGGCAGGATGGACACTGCCGGAACCGCTGGCGAACTTCTACCGCATCCACAACGGCTTCGGGGTCAGCGACGTTTCCGGCGGCGCGGGGTTCGATGCCCGCCTCTGGAACGCGGTCTGCATCCGCCCGGCGCATCGGCTGGAATTGCTGGCCTGGGAGACCGAGGGCGAAGATGGCGTGGCTTACGAGCCTAGCGATATGCTCTTCTTCTTCCACGATGGCGGTGGCGACTACGAGGGGTTCTTGCCCAAAGAGGCTTCCGACGATCCCTGGGAGGTAGCGTACTACAACCACGAGGAAGACTACGTGGAAGATTCGCTGGCGGGCGACTTCTTCGAGACGATGGACGAGTGGTTCGAGGAGCAATTCGCGTAGCTGTACGCAGTGGATAAACGACAACAACCCGGCGAAAGCCGGGTTGTTGGTTAGTGAATGACCCGCGCAGGACTCGAACCTGCAACCAATTGATTAAGAGTCAACTGCTCTGCCAAATTG
>SLSP01000060.1 GCA_007130345.1 Thermoflexales bacterium | reverse complement strand
TTGTACCTGTATCGGCCCGTCCCGGTTTTGGGCGAGCCGCTCCCCATTATGTCCAATCAGTCCAATCAGTAAATGGCAAATTGCAAATGGCAAACAGCAAATCATGTTCGCCATTGCCATTTGCCATTTGCCATTCGTAATTTGCCCAGGAGGTAATCCAACGATGAAAACAACCCACGGCTTTACCCTGATCAAAGAAGAGCATATCCCCGAACTCAACTCGCTGGCCCGGCTCTACCGGCACGCGAAAACCGGGGCGGAATTGCTCTCGCTGGAAAACGCGGACGAGAACAAGGTCTTTAGCGTCAACTTCCGCACGCCCCGCGCCGACTCCACTGGTCTGCCCCACATTATGGAGCACACGGTATTGTGCGGCTCGCGCAAGTATCCGGCCAAAGACCCCTTCATTGAACTCGCCAAAAGCTCGCTCAACACCTTCCTCAACGCGATGACCTATCCCGACAAGACCTGCTATCCCGTCGCCAGCCAGAACGTGCAGGACTTCTACAACCTCATCGACGTGTACCTGGACGCCGTCTTCTACCCGCGCATCAGCCGCGAGTTCTTCGAGCAAGAGGGTTGGCACTTTGAGTTGGACGCGCCCGACGCGCCGCTGGCCTACCGAGGCATCGTCTACAACGAGATGAAGGGGAATTACAGTTCGCCGGATTATCTGGCCTACGAGTCCGCCATCGAATCGCTGTTTCCCGACACCAGCTACGGCTTCGACCCCGGCGGCGACCCCCAGGTCATCCCGGAACTGACCTACGCGGAATTCCGGGCCTTCCACCGGGACTACTATCACCCCTCCAACGCCCGCCTCTACTTCTACGGCGACGATCCGCCGAAGGAGCGCCTGCGTCTGGCTGATGCCTATCTGCGGGATTTCGAGGCTCGCCCGCTGGATAACGCCGTCGCGTTGCAACCGGCCTTTGACGCGCCCCGTCGCGTCCACGCGGCCTATCCTGCCGGGGACGACCCGGCCCACCAGAAGGCCATCGTCACCGTGAACTGGCTCCTGCCGGAGAACACCGACGCCACGTTGACCTACGCCCTCCAGATGCTCGATTACATCCTCACCGGGATTGCGGCCTCGCCGCTGCGCAAGGCCCTCATCGATTCTGGCCTCGGCGAGGACATCGCCGGGCAGGGGCTGGATGACGAGTTGCGCCAGCTCTACTACTCCGTGGGGATGCGCGGGGTGGACGTCGCGCAGACTGGTGCGGTCGAGGCGCTGATTTTGGAGACGCTGGCCAAGATTGCCGAGACGGGTATCGACCCGCAGATGATCGAAGCCGCCCTCAACACGCTCGAATTCCGCCTGCGCGAGCAGGACTTCCACGGGATGCCGCGCGGCCTGGGACACATGCTCCGCGCGCTGACCACGTGGCTGCACGACGGCGACCCGCTGGCGGCCCTGCGCTTCGAGGAGGCGCTGGCCGAACTCAAGGCGCGCAGCGCCGAGCCGGGGTACTTCGAGGGGCTGATGCGCCATCACCTGCTGGAGAACCCCCATCGCGTCACCGTGAACCTCGCGCCCGACGAGACGCTGCAAAAGCGGTGGGAGGCGCAGGAGCAGGCCCGGCTGGCCGAGGCCCGCGCCGCGATGCGGCCCGAAGACGTCGCCGCCGTCATCGAAGCGACGCGCCGCCTCCGCGAGATGCAGGAGACGCCCGACACGCCCGCAGCGCTGGCGGCCATCCCTACGCTCACCCTGGCCGACCTGGACAAGGAAACCCGCCGCGTCCCCACCGCGCAGAGTACGCTGCACGATGTCCCCGTCATCCGCCACGACCTCTTCACTAACGGTCTGCTCTACCTCGACGTGGGCTTCGACCTGCGCGCCCTGCCCGCCGACCTGCTGCCCTACGCCAGCCTCTTCAGCAGCGCACTGCTGGAAATCGGCACGGAGCGCGAGGACTACGTGCAGTTGACGCAGCGCATCGCCCGGCAGACCGGGGGCATCGAACCCGACCTCTATGCCACGCTCCGCCATCGCCGCGCCGAGGTCTCTGCGTGGCTCTTCCTGCGCGGGAAGGCCACCGTCGCCCAAACCGCCGCGCTGCTGGACATCCTGCGCGACATCCTGCTGACGGTCAAGCTGGACAACCGGGAGCGCTTCACGCAGATGTTGTTGGAGCAGAAGGCGCAGCTTGAGGCCCGGATGGCCCCGCTAGGCCATCGGCTGGCGATTTTGCGACTGAACAGCCAGCTCAATCTCGCGCACTGGGCGCGCGAGCAGATGGAAGGCGTGAGCTACCTGCTCTTCCTGCGCCGCCTCATCGACGACGTGCAGGCGGATTGGCCCGGCGTGCTGGATAAGCTCGAAGCCGTGCGCCGCGCCCTGATCAACCGCGCCGCGCTGCTCTGCCACGTCACGGCGGATGACGCGACCTGGGCCGCCACCGAGAAGCCGCTGGGCGACTTCCTGGCCGCGCTCCCCACCACGCCCTTCGATCCCGTGGCCTGGGAACCCGCGCTGGCTCGCGTCCCAGAAGGGCTGACCATCCCGGCGCAGGTCAACTACGTGGCGAAGGGCGCCGGCCTCTACGCCCTGGGCTACCGCCTCCACGGCTCGGCGGACGTCATCACCAACCATCTGCGGAGCACCTGGCTCTGGGAGCGCGTGCGGCTCCAGGGTGGGGCCTACGGCGGCTTCTGCGTCTTCGACAAGCACACCGGGGGCTTCACCTATGCCTCCTACCGCGACCCCAACCTGGTCAAGACGCTGGAGAACTACGACCGGGCCGCCGATTTCCTGCGCGCCCTCGACCTCTCGCAAGAGGAGCTGACCAAGAGCATCATCGGCGCCATCGGCACCCTCGACGCCTACGAACTCCCGGAGGCGAAGGGCTACAGCGCGCTCAAGCGGCAATTGGCCGATTACACCGACGCGGCCCGCCAGGCGTACCGCGACGAACTGCTCGGCACGACCCTGGCCGACTTCCACGCCTTCGCCGAGGTGCTAGAGCGCCTCAACGCCGAGGGCACCGTCGTCGTCATCGGCGCGGGGGACGCTATCGCGCAAGCGGGCAAAGACGCCGGCATCGCGTTCGAGGTGACGAAAGTTCTGTAACAGATGCTATTGACGTTTCACGTTTCACGGAGGTAAACTTATGCAAACCGCGCAACTATTCAGAAATGGCGGCAGCCAGGCCGTGTGGCTGCCCAAAGAATTCCGGTTTGAGGGTTCTCAGGTCTTCATCAAGAAGCTAGGCGACGCGGTTGTGCTGCTGCCTCACGCCAATCCCTGGGAAATTCTGTTCGATAGCCTGGCGGGCTTCAGCGATGATTTTATGGAAAGCCGGGACCAACCGGAGCCGCAAGTACGTGAGGCGCTGGCGGAAGCATAACGCCCTCGTTACCGATAACTTACTCGTATGCGCCAAGAAACGGAGTTTTTGTCAAAAACTCCGTTTCTGAAATCTATTTTCGGAGGAATCTTATGTGGCCGACACGCGAAGCAGCCTGGACTGTCCTGAACGAATACACACAGAATCCGAACCTGATCAAACACGCGCTGGCCGTCGAGGCGGCGATGCGGGCCTATGCCTGGCGCTTCAATGGCGATGAGGAACGGTGGGCCGTCGTGGGCCTGATCCACGACTTCGAGTACGAGCGCTATCCCGACCTGGGCGCGGGGGGACATCCCTTCAAGGGGGCAGAAATCATGCGCGCGATGGGTTGGGACGAGGCGCTCATCCGCGCGGTGGCCTGCCACGCGCCCGACCTCACCGGCGCAGAGCCGCAAACGCCGCTGGAGAAGGCCATCTACGCGGTGGACGAACTGACCGGCCTGATCACGGCCGTGGCGTTGGTGCGTCCGAGCAAATCCTTGCACGACGTGAACGTGCGCTCGGTCAAGAAGAAGTGGAAGGACAGGAGCTTCGCCGCCGGCGCCCAGCGCGAGGATATGGAGCGCGGCGCGGCACTGCTCGGCGTAGAGCTTGGGGAGCACATCGGCGTGGTGCTGGCCGCGATGCAGGGCGTCGCCGGGGAATTGGGCCTCGCGGGGAGCGCAGCGTAGGCGAGAATTTGTCGGACGATACTCACGCCACCGCGCGAGCGTAAGCCGCCTCGGCGACCTGGGCCAGCGTGGGCCAGGTGAAGCGCTCCCGCATATCCGCCGCCGCGCACTGCCCCATCGCGCGGCGGCCTTCGTTATCCGCCAGCAGCGCCAGCACCGCCGTCACGAAGGCCGTCTCATCCCCCGGCGGGACGAGGAACCCGGTCTCGCCGTCGCGCACGCTTTCCCGAAGCTCACCCACCGCCTCCCCCACCACCGGGATGCCCGCCGCGAGCAGATCCAGCAGCTTGACCGGGCACTTGGTGCGATTGAGCAGCGTGTCGTCGAAGGGGTAGAGCGCCACGTCCGCCTGCGCGAAGTGCGCCGCCAAATCCGTCGGTGAACCAGTGCCGAGGTAGACCAGATCAGTCTGGGGATCGTCTCCCGCCTCCGATACGCGCCAACCGGCCTCCCGCGCCAGCGTGAGCAAGCGCGCCTCCTCGCCGAAGAAGCCCTGGCCCGCCACCAGCAACCGCGCTTCCGGGAGGCGTTCACGCACCGCCGCCACGATCCGCCACAGCCGCGCCAGATCGAACTCGAAGAAGCGCGTGTAGAGCAGCAGCGTGGGCCGTCCACCCGCAGGGCGCGGCGGGAGTTCGACCGGATGCACGCCGTTGGGGAGGTAGAACACGCGCTCCGGCGGGCCGCCGACGGCCCAGGCGAGCGTTTGCAGCGCGCGGCTGGCTACCGTCACCGCGTCGGCGCGGCGCAAGCCCCACCGCTCTTGCCACGCGAAGCACGCCTTCAGCGGCGCGGAGTACGGGTTGAGGTCGTTCCAGCCGCCCGGCCCCTCCCAGTCGTCGGTGTCCACCACGACGGGGAGCCGTCCCCGTAGCGCGAAGTGCGCCAGGCCCGCGTAGGCTTTGGGCTTGAAGGCGTGGATCACGTCGGGGCGGAGGGCGCGCGCGCGTTGCACCAGCGCCGCCGTGAGCCGCAGGTGGAACCAGCCCGGCACGCCGGCCGGGAGCGCCACGTTCTCCACGCGGACGCCGTCTTCTTCCCAGGCGCGGCCCGCGTCCTCTGGATTCTGCCAGGGCGGCAGCACCAGCGTGACGCGATGCCCCCGCGCCGCGAGCGCTTTCGCCAACGGCAGCGCGCGGTAGCTCATCGTCCCGCGCGGACGCAGCCCGAACGGGCCGAGCATCACGACGTTCACGGTTTCCCCCCAACGCGCCGCCAGATGACGTCCACCGCCTCAGCCACGCTCAGAGCGGTGGTATCCAGCGCCTCCCCCAAATCGCCGCGCCGGGCCGCCGCCTCCTGGATGGCGAGCAGCTCGCGGAAGCGGTTAAGATGCCAGGCCGCGTCGTCGCCGGTATCCCGCGCCAGGATGCGCGCCTCGATGGCGGACTCGGCGGCGACCAGGCGGAAGGCGTAGATGCGGTCATCCAGCGGGCGCAGCCGACGGCGCAGGTCTTCCAGCGACTCCGGCGACTCGAAGACGTAGTTGATGACGAAGTTCGCGTAGCCGCCCTCGCGTTGGTGGAAGGCGATGAGGTGCGCCAGCGTCCGGTAGAGGTAGGTGATGCGGGCGTCGTCGTAAATCTCGAAGGGGTGAACCGCGCCGATGTGATCGCCGTCGAGCATCACGGCGCGGTCGAAGCGGGCGCTCAATTCCCACGCCGTCGAGGTCTTCCCGATGCCATTCGGCCCGTTGATAATGACGATCATGCTTCCCCCAACAGCACGCGCGCCGCCACCGGTTGGAAGGATCGCCGATGGATGGGACACACGCCCAGACGATTGAGCGCGTCGCGGTGGGCGCGTGTGCCGTAGCCCTTGTGCTGCGCGAACCCGTAGCCGGGATACTCGACCTCGGCCACCTCCACCATCCAGCGGTCGCGGGCCTCTTTGGCGATGATGCTGGCGGCAGCCACCGAGAGCGCGTACACGTCGGCGCGGGGGAAGGCGGATTGCGGCAAAGCCACCTCCGGCAGTCGCAGCCCGTCAATGAGCAGCGCATCCGGCGCGAGCGTGAGCGCGTCGAGGGCACGGCGCATTGCCAACCGCGTCGCCGGGACGATGCGCAGCGCGTCGATTTCCTCAACGGTAGCGACGCCCACGCCCACCGCCAACGCGATTTCCTCGATGTGGGGCACGAGCGCGGCCCGTCGGCGCGCCGAGAGCAGCTTGGAATCGCGCACGCCTTCCAGCGACGCCAACACCTCCGCATCTGGCGGGAGGATCACGGCGGCGGCAAACACGGGGCCGGCCCAGGGGCCGCGCCCGGCCTCGTCGATCCCGGCGACGCGGCGCAGTCCCGCGTGCCAGAAGGCGGTCTCGTGTTCGAGGGTGGGCGTGATAGGGTGGGGCTGTTCTGAAGTTGGCGTCTCATCGGTCATGGGGTAGTCTCGATGCGCGGCGAGGGCGGCTTACCCCGCTTCGCGGGAGGGGCTGAGATGGAAGGTGGCGTTCATCTTGATAATTTTGAAGTGCTTGCCGGTGTGTTCAATGAGATTGATGGCGCAGATGTCCTGGCTCACGTGCCAGAAGTGCTCGTTGCCGCTATCGAGCAGGCCGAGTAAGATGAGGCGGATGACGGCGGCGTGGGCCACCAGCACCACGTTATCATCACTGTGGCGGTCAAAGACCTCGCGCATCGTGCCCATAGCGCGCAAGCGCACGGTCTGCAAACTCTCACCGCCGGGGATGGGGGCCTTGTGCGGGCGGTCATACCACGATTCTAGGGCCTGGGGCCAGCGCGCCTGCACTTCGTCCCGCGTGTGTCCTTGCCACGCGCCGTAGTCGATATCGAGCAGGCCGGGATGCGCGCGATCATGGAGCATAAACGGCTCGGCGATCAGCTTGGCGGTTTGCCGTGCTCGCAGCAGCGGGCTACAGTAGACGGCGTCGGGGGTCCAGTTGGCGGCGATATAGTCCGCCGCTGTCTTGGCCTGGGCCATCCCCACATCGTCGAGGGGGATGTTGGCCCGTCCGAGGAAGCGATCCTCGCGGTTCCAACTGGTCTCGCCGTTGCGCAACAGGATCAGTGTCGTAGTCATTTAACCCCCTTGTAACCGCGCGCCGCAATTGACGCACAGCGTATTGCTCGCCTGATTGAGCGTCCCGCATTGATGGCAGACGATGGGCTGCTCTCGCGTCAGGGGCGCGCGGCAGGCTTTGCAATTATGCTTGCCGATGTCGTTGGGCGTCCCGCAGTAGGGGCAGATGACGCTCTTGAGCATCGGGGCCGCGCCCCGCCCGCTGCCGCGACTTTGAGCGTACTCCTCGACCGCCGTCCAGACCTCCCGGCGCAGCCTGAGCCAGCGCACGTTGCGGGCGATGTTGTCGAACTCGGTGAGCAGGCGCATCGGATTGAGCCAGCCCTTGACGCCCACGCGCGCCAGGTCGGCGGCCATGCCGAGCCATTGCTGCTCACTGACGGAGACCGTCACGCCGGTGGCGGTGGGGGTGACATGTACCGTGACGGCGGTATTGGCGTCCGTCGACTCCACGCGCCGGTTGCGCACCTGGACGATGGCCCGCCCGGCTTCGCCGCGCATCCATTGGGCGTGGGTCTCGTTCGCGTCAAACCGGAGTACCAGAGCGCGGGCCAGGTCTTCTGTATCAATGCTGCCGTGGTACGAACGTTGTTCAACTCTTGCATTCATAATCCTTCTCCTCTTCTAATTGTTCAGCCGAATCGGATTCATCCGGGCGCGGGGCCTCGAACCAGCCAGATAACCACGTCGGCTGATGGCGTTTAATCCAGTGCGTCATCGACTCCAGGGGATGGAAGTCCGGCCAACGCAACGCGGGCAGCCGAGGTTGCGGCAGATGTGGCAAGGGGCGGGTGCGCGCGATGAACAGCGCGAAGAGCGCGGCCCCAAGCCAGCGCAATCCCGCCGACAGTATAAACGTGAAGCGGTAGCCCTGCGTTTGCGCGACCCATCCGCCCAGGAACGCGCCCCCAGCCATCCCTAGCCCCACGATCATCTGGTACAGAGCTACAAACGTGGGACGCTGCTCGTCGGGCGTCTTTTCTAGCAGCAGATTGAACGAGGCCAGATTGTAGCCCGCCCACGCGAACCCGCTCACCGCGTTGAGGGGATACGCCTGCCAGGGATGGGTGACAAATCCCCAGACCAGGGGCACCGCCGGGACGATGAAGCCCGTCAGGCGTTGCACCCAGGGCGAGCCTTTGCGGTCATTCCACAGGCCAAAGATGCGCTGACCCGGCAGTGCGGCCAGGGTGCCGGTCGCGCTGATCAGGCCCACCGCCGTGGCCGAGGCTTGTGCCTCTTCCACCAGGTAGATGTAGAAGAAGGGGCCGCTGATCTGAAGGCCGAAGTTCCACAGCGCGGCGATGGCGCAGAAGACGAGGAACCCGGAATGGGCGCGCAATTTCTCCCACAGGCTGCTGGAGGATTGCTGCTTCTTAGCCTGGCGCGGGGCGCGGCGACGCGGTTCCCGGATGCGCGAGAAGGCATACGCCGCGATCAACTTCGTCACCAGGGCGATGCCGAAGGCCACCTGATAGCCCGCCGGCACGCCGATGGCGTCGGCCAGCCGGCCCACGCCCAACACGATCAAGAAGGCGGCGATGCCCATCAGGATGTTGCGCGTGCTGAAGTACCGCCCGCGCCATTGCATCGGCACCGTCTCGCCCAACATCGCCGTCCACGCGGGGTTGAGCAGGTACATGAAGAAGTAGTAGACGGTCAGGAAGCCGATGCCCAGAGGGATCATCGGGATGCGCGTGGAGATTTGGGGCAGCCAGACTACGCCCGCCAACATCAACGTCCCCACCACACCAGAAACCACCACCACGCGCTTGTGGCTCTTGCTGCGATTGGCTAACGCCGCGCCGGGGAGCATCGCCAGCGGCAAGGTCAGGTTGGTGATGGCCCCCATCGTGCCGATCTCGCTGCGGCTGGCCCCGAGGGCCTGCAAATAGATCGCTTGGTACGTCTGGATGATGGTGTTACCGGCGTTGGCGAAGATGCCATCGAGAACCAGCCAGCGCAGCGAGGCGCGTTTACTGCGGGATACCTGGTGCGTCCACGAACCGCCGGCTAATGTCGCGCGGGCGCGTCGCCAGCCGCGCCGCATCCAGCGCGGCGTTTTGAGGGCAAATCGAGAGCGAGATTTCTTCATCCGACCTGGACAAAGTCCTCCGCCGGGAGCACAAAGACCGTCGCCCGATGCGCGTCGGGCGTGTCGGGCGGGCGGCAAGTCTCGTGCAGGATGTCGAGCACCGCGTCGACC
This sequence comes from Thermoflexales bacterium, assembly GCA_007130345.1. Classification (GTDB taxonomy): domain Bacteria; phylum Chloroflexota; class Anaerolineae; order B4-G1; family SLSP01; genus SLSP01. The sequence goes on along the minus strand of SLSP01000060.1, from coordinate 1,701 downwards.
GCGTCATCATCCACGCCGACCAGCAACGTCACGTTGCCCCGGCGCAGGAAGCCCCCGGTGCTGGCGATGCGCGTCACCCGGAAGCTCTGCGCCACCAGCGCATCCGAGACGTTCATCGCATCAGAATCTTTCACAATAGCTACGACTAGCTTCATCACAGTCTCCTTACAGTTGTATAAAACGCTCCACCGGCAGCACGAACACCGTCGCGCCGCCCAAGCGCGTCTCAATCATCATCGGGAATCCCGGCATCATCGATCCCTCTGCCCCCATCGACATATACCGGGTGCGACCGGGGCAGTGCTCCCGCACCTGCTCAAAGAATTGTGGCAGGCGGCTGTGAGACAAGCCCACCATCAGCGTGACCATCGCCTCGTGGAGAAAGCCTCCTACCGCGTCCAGCAAGGTCACCGGAAAGCCCCGATCATTGAGTGCTTGGGTCAGGTTGCGGGATTGACTCCCATCAACGATAATAATGGCGATCCGGTCAACGGTCCCTTGTTGCATAACTACCTCCCTGTTGCTGAAGACGCCGCGCGTTCAAGCGCGCCCTTGCGAGTATGGCCCTCTTTGATTATAATCGGTTTGTTACGATTGGAAAAGCAACGCGCCGCGTGACGGCGAAAGGGGCTGGTTGTGGATATTTGGGAGACCGCGCCGGAAATTCGTCCCGGCGATTTGATTTTGTTGATTGGCAGTGACCGGAAGGAGTTCATCTTCCGCGTGCAGCCGGGGCAGGAGATGCAGACCCATCGCGGCGTCCTCGCGCACGACGCTATCATCGGGCAGCCGTGGGGGCAGACCGTGCTGACGCATCTGGAGTATGAGTATCAGGTCTACCCGCCCTCGCTGGAGCAGTTGGTGCGCAACATCCGCCGCAGCACGCAGATCATCTATCCAAAGGACGTGGGCTATATCTTGATGAAAATGAACATCGGGCCGGGCGTCCGCATAGTCGAAGCGGGTACCGGCAGCGGCGGACTGACCCTGGCTCTGGCGCGCATGGTGCAACCCGGCGGGCACGTCTACACCTACGACGCCCGCGCCGACATCCAGAAGCTGGCGGAGAAGAACCTGGCCCGCCTGGGATTGGCCGCCGGCGTGACCTTCACCGTGCGCGACATCGCCGGGGGCTTCGACCAGCGCGGCGTGGACGCGCTCTTCCTGGACGTGCGCGAACCCTGGCGCTATCTGCTGCAAGTGCGCGCCACGCTCAAGAGCGGCGGATTCTTCGGCAGCATCCTGCCCACCGCCAACCAGGTGGCCGCCCTGATCCGCAACCTCAGACGCTACAACTTCGACTTTGTGGAAGTGGACGAGCTGCTGCTCCGGCCCTACAAAACCCTGGCCGACCGCCTCCGCCCGGAAGATCGCATGGTCGCGCACACCGGCTACCTCGTCTTCGCCCGCCCCATGCTCACCGCGCCGAACATCGACGAGGTGCCTGAGATAAGCAGCGAATCCCCGGAGATTTTTTGACGCTTGGCGGCAGGCGTCAAACGTGAGTCCCCTGAAAAAAGTCCAAAAATCCGATTTTTCCACACGCGACCTAGTACATATATGAAATTCGCACGCGGAAAATCTACTGTAGTATCAAGTCTCTAAAAAATCGGATTTTTTAGGGTTCTTGCAGTAAAGTCAACCGTCATTTGCAATCTGCCATTTGCCATTTTAGGAGGGTACCATGGCCTATTTCGATTT
>SLSP01000013.1 GCA_007130345.1 Thermoflexales bacterium | reverse complement strand
CCTGCCGCTCACGCCCGAAGAGCGCGCGCGCCTGGACGAGCTCCGCTTCGCGGCGGCGGCGATGACGCGCCCGTGGAGCCAGGTCGCGCACCTGCCGTTTATGTTGGTGATGGCGGGGTGGGGGTGAGGCAACGTTTTTGACAGGCGTGGGGATGGTGCTACAGTAGAGGTTGCTACGTTCACAAACTTCAGCTCTTGAGGGGAAACAATATGCCCGGATTACCACCTAAATTATTGAAACGCCTACGCAAAACCTTATTAGCTTGCGAAGAGTTTAACAGCAACGAGCTTTTAGGTACGGTATTTGTCAACGCAGAGCTGGAACCTTTTGCGCATTTTTCGGAAAGTGATCGTAAAAAAGATCGCGTTGACCTGCTGATAAAGTACCTACTCCCCAAGTTTCAGCGTGATGGCCGCTCCGCATTGGTGTTATTTCTCAAGGCCCTGGCGGATAGATACCCTGTAGAAGACAGCTCGCATAAAACTTTGCCCGACCTTGCAGCGGAAGTAGAACTCGCATTATCGCAGAGAGAGCCTTTCTGCCTGCGCTTTGCCAACCGCGAGGCTGAGAAAGACGCCATCCACGCGCGCCGACGACAAAAGCTCTACGTCCAAATCTACGCGCCCGGCGGCTTGGGCAAGACCTTTTTGCTCGATGAAATTCGCCGTCACCTGAAAGACGAAGGCTCCACGGTCATCTGGCTGGATTTTACAGATGGGCAAAAACATTGTGTGGCAGATATGCGCGCGCTGATCATCGAGTTCTACCGGCAGTTAAACGGGCAGGATGCGCCCACCCCACTGAATGACTTGCAATTGCTGGAGTATGCCGGGAAATGCCTTGCAAATACCCAGCAAGCCGCGCTGATTTTGGACAACGCCGACCGCTTGGACAAACGCGCGTTAGAATGGCTGAGAGCAACCTTCTTCGAGGAGATGGCGCACTACGCGCCATTGTGGGTGCTGGCCTCCGGCCAGCAAGTGATCCCCGAATGGCAAGGACATCGCGCCGGACGCCCCTTTGAACTCGTACCACTTTCCGAATTCAACGACGATACCGTGATTGCCTGGATGATTGATGACTTGACAGCCCGTTGCGGCGTGGAACAGGCCCGGCAAAGACGCACCGCCGAGGAATGGCAACAAGAACTCCCCGCGTTGGCCGCCGCGTTGTGGGAGCTTTCCTGCGGACATCCTTTGGCGATGGAGCGATTGTTATACGATGCCTGGCAACATCATGGCGCGCTGCGCCCGGATTATCTCACCCGCCGCCGTGCAGAACTGGTGCGGCGATGCCTTGCCCCCCTCATCGGCGAGCGGATTTTGCCTAAACTGGACAGCGTCATCCGCGAAGCCTTCCGCAGCCTGTGCATCTTCCGCGCCGTGTGGCCGGGCTTGATCCGCGCGCTGTTGGCCGAAGGCGATTGGCCGCCCCTAACCGATAATGACGCCCCCGCCGATCACTGGTGGCGGTTGCTGCAAACCACGCCCCTTATCGGCGACGTGAACCCGCGTCAACTGTACCCCCTTTCGCCCATCGTGCGCCGCCTGATCGCGCTGGTGCTGGAATACGAAGACCCCGACCTGTTCCGCGCCCGGCACGCCCGCGCGCGGGCCATCTACAGCCAGATGGCGACGGATGCGCACGTCGCGCTGTTGCAGCGCGCCGCCTGCTGGCTGGAAGCCCTCTTCCACGCGGCGAAAAGCGGCGATGACGTCGCCGTGCAAGCGACGCTGGCCTTACTGCCCGGCTTGCAAGCCCTGCCCGCGTGGGAGGAAGTGCAGCCCCAAGTTACCGCGTGGTGGGACGAGGATGCGGAGTTGCGCGCTCTCGCGGCGCATTTTTTAGACCCGGATTGGAGCATCGGTTAGTCAAGTCAGGAGGCGCTATGAACGCTAACCTTATCAGAGAACAAGTCACACGCGCCATCGCGGTGCTTCCTGATCAAGACTTGCGCGCCGTGTTGGAGTATGTGGATTATTTACGTTGGCGGACGTGGAAACAGCCCTCGACGCTCCCCGCCGAAATCCCGGCCACGGACTTTTGGCAAGGGGCAACTTTGGCAGAACTGGCCGCCGCGCAAGGCGTGCAACCTCTACGGGCCGATCAAACGCCCTGGGGCGATTTCTGGCCGGAAGAAGAAGCCGTGGAAGAGTTCATCGCTGCCGTGAGGCAATGGCGGCAAGAAGATTTGACATAGGTAATATAATGCTGAACTATGTGTTGTTAGATACCGATGTTTTCTCTTTTCTCTTCAAGCATAGCCCGTGGGGAGAACGCTATCTTCCACATCTGACCGGAAAAACGTTGTGCCTTTCGTTTCAGACCGTAGCGGAGCTTTACTATTGGGCGGAAAAACAACGGTGGGGAACTGCGCGCCATGAACGGCTACACGCCTGGATGCGCGCTTATGTAGTGATTCCCTACGATGACGCCATCGCCTTAGCCTGGGCGCGTATCAAAACGCAACGTGAAGCGCAAGGTCGTCCTATTTCTGCACAAGATGCCTGGATCGCCGCATGTGCAGTACGGTATGATTGCCCTTTGGTGACGCACAACGCCAAAGATTATGCAGGTATCCTAAAACTGCGGTTGATTACAGAACCCGCCAACTGACCCTGTTCATGCAAAATATCACTTTGGATTACGACGAAGAAGCCGACGTCCTCTACGTCTCGTTTGGCCGCAGCGCGCATCTAACCGGTATCGAGTTGACCGACAACATCGTGCTGCGCCTGGATACCGGCGCGGCGACTAGCTCTGCTCCCCGCGCCATCGGCTTG
>SLSP01000488.1 GCA_007130345.1 Thermoflexales bacterium | reverse complement strand
GGCTGCTGTGCAGCACGTTGACGCGCGGGGGCGGGATGTGGTATACTACTCTCGCCAGGGCGGTCAGGTCGCCGTGGTGCAGATGCCCCGGATGATGCTACATCGCGGGGCACTTCTTTAATTATAAGTCGAGTTCAGGTGCGTGCGTTCAGCACGCTCCAAGTAGAATAACACACAAAAATGCGCCAGCGAGTATTTCCCAGGAAATACTTGCTGGTGGAATCAGCCGGGGGGAACCCGCGTGCGCGCGGTCATTCCTCCGGCAGCACTTCCGACTCTGGCGCGTCCAGCCCGCGCTTGAGCAAGGCGATGGCGGCTTGGGTATACGCCCCACGCTCCTCTTGCTCTAGCGCATCCTGCAACACCTGGGCGAGCGCGGCCTCTGCCGGATCGTCCAGGTTGAGCGTCAATCGCAGCGGCGGGAGACGCACCGTGTTCCGCTGCCCGGGCGGACGCCCGCGCTTGCGGGAGGGAGCGCCGCGCCGCGCGCGGTTACGTGCTTGGTTATTGTTACTTGACTTTGTATTCAATGGAATCTCCTTTACTTGGTTAAAATGGCCTAGACGCGCCACGCGCGCCCTGCCATAACTTCAGTACGTGCTCAGTCCGGCGGCGCATCTGCCTCTGGCGCATCCGCCGCGGCGCGCGCGCGGCCCCGGCCTTGCGCGGCCAACTCATCGCGCCAGGGGTTATGCTTCGCATTTCCTAGCGCGGCCATCCGGGCCTGGTGCGCGCGCAACGCGGGCAGGTTCACCAACCACTCCCGCCCCACGCGAGTCGCCGGGACCGCGCCCCGGATAGCCAGGCGGCGCGTGTGCGCGGGCGCGTAGCCGGTTTCTGCGGCGGCCTGCTTGGTAGTCACCCAATCGGCGTGGATCACATTCTGGTGGTTGTCATCAGGCATCGTTTTGACCTCATTGTGAAACGGGCGTGACCGCCCAGGGTGGGCTGAGTGTTTCTAGGTGCTTAGTATAGTGAATTTGAAGCCGTTGTCAATCCAAACGCCACCGCGCCCGGAGGAATTCCGGGCGCGGTGACGTTTAGGGCGGCGGTGGTAAGGCCAGAGCCAGCCACGTCCCGGCGACCTGGACGAGACTGCGTTCCGGGGAAATGCCGGCGGCTTCCAGATCGGCCAACCGGAAGGGATGCCAGGCATACTCGCGGGGCTTTCTAGCTCATTGTAGACTATGTGCGCTTGTTCCTCTCGCAAATCCCTCTATAATTGAGTTGTTTACAATCAAAGAAACCGCCCCGTGACGCCGCGCATCTTGGATGCGACACGTCCGGGGCTTAATAACCAACGGCGATGCCGCGCCGAGGTAAGCCATAGCATACGCGCGATTGGTATCGCGTCCCACGCCCCCGCGCGTTCATGCGGCTTTGCCGCCGAGCGCCGGGGGCGATGTGCAATCAGGAGACCTCATGCCAGAATCCAATGGAAATCACCTCGAAGCCACCCTCTGGGCCGCCGCCGATAAGCTGCGCGGCCACCTCGACGCCGCCGAGTATAAGCACGTCGTCCTCGGCCTGATTTTCCTCAAGTACATCTCCGATGCGTTCACGGAGAAGTACGAGCAGTTGCTGCTGTGGACTGCGACGCCGGAGCACGTCTACTATCTCAAAGAGCCGCAGATGCGCTACCAGGTGGTCGAAGACCGCGACGAGTATCTGGCCGAGAATATCTTCTGGGTCCCCAAAGCGGCGCGCTGGGATCACATCCAGGCGCACGCCAAAAGCCCGGAAATCGGCCTCCTCATCGATAAGGCGATGGCCGCCATCGAGCGCGAAAATCCCGCGCTCAAGGGCGTGCTGCCCCAGGACTACGGGCGCGAGACGCTCGACAAGCGTCGCCTGGGCGAGCTGGTCGATCTCATCGGCACCATCGGCCTGGGCGATGCGGAAAGCCGCTCGCTGGACATTCTGGGCCGCGTCTACGAGTACTTCCTCGGCCAGTTCGCCGACGCCGAGGGCAAGAAGGGCGGCGAGTTCTACACGCCCAAGTCCATCGTCGAGTTGCTCGTGGCGATGCTGGCCCCCCGCGAGGGCGAGCGCATCTATGACCCGTGCTGCGGCAGCGGCGGGATGTTCGTCTCGTCCGAGGAGTTCGTGGAGATGCACGGCGGGCGCATCGGCGATATCGCCATCTACGGGCAGGAATCCAATCCCACCACCTGGAAGCTCTGCAAGATGAACCTCGCCATCCGGGGCATCGACCACGACCTCGGCCCGCACGCCGCCGACAGCTTCCACCGCGACCTGCACCCCGACCTCAAGGCCGACGTGGTGATCGCTAATCCGCCGTTCAATATGAGCGATTGGGGAGGCGAGTTGTTGACTGATGACGCGCGCTGGGCCTACAGCACGCCGCCCGCTGGCAACGCCAACTACGCCTGGGTGCAGCACTTCATCCACCACCTGGCCGCCGATGGCCGCGCCGGGTTCGTGCTCGCCAACGGCTCGATGTCCACGCAGACCAGCGGCGAGGGCGAGATCCGCCAGCGCCTCATCGAAGCCGACCTGGTGGCCTGTATGGTGGCGCTGCCGCCGCAACTCTTCTACAACACGCAGATTCCCGCCTGCCTCTGGTTCATCGACCGGGCCAAGCCGCAGCACCGCGCCGGCGAGACGCTTTTCATTGACGCCCGCGACCTGGGCGAGATGGTGGATCGCACCCGCCGCGTCCTCACCGCCGCGGACATCGCCCGCATCGCCGCCACCTACCACGCCTGGCAAACTTCCCCCCAGGTATCAGGGGAGCCTGCCCAGAGCTTATCGAAGGGGACTG
>SLSP01000504.1 GCA_007130345.1 Thermoflexales bacterium | reverse complement strand
CCGCCGCTGTGGGGCACGCGCCTGCCTCATTACCTCGTGGTGGCGAACTTGCCCTATTACATCACCTCGGCGGTGGTGCGCCACTTATTGGAGGCGTCGGTGCGTCCGGCGCGGCTCGTGGTGATGGTGCAGCGCGAGGTGGCCCGGCGGATGGTGGCCGCTCCTGGCAACGAGTCCAGCCTGCTGACGGTGAGCTTGCAATTTTACGGCGCGGTGCGCGTGGAGATGCGGCTCAAGCGCGGCGCGTTCTATCCGCCGCCCCAGGTGGAATCGGCCGTGGTGCGCCTGGACACGTATGCGGAAGTGCCGGTGCCCGTCTCGGACGTGGCGCGCTTCTTCGACGTGGTGCGGGCGGGCTTCGCGCAGCGTCGCAAGCAGTTGCACAACACATTATCCGGCGCGCTCAACCTGCCATCCGCCGAAGTGGTCGCTGCGTTGACGGCGGCGGGCATCGACCACCGCCGTCGCGCCGAGACGCTGGCCCTGGCAGAGTGGGGGCGCGTCGCTCAGGCCCTCGATCCGCTGTTGACGTAAGCGTCGCGCCCCGGTATCCCTCCCCGTAGTTGTCACTCCGGCCCAGATGTGCTACACTGGAAGTTGAAAGCAGCGCCGCTTGCTTGGCCGACGGTGCGCCTTGCCACTCCGAGGAGGGGTGGCAAGGTGATCAGGTGTGACTGAAGCGCAATGTGCTCCAACGGTATCCAGGGAGGTTGACTTATGAAGAAGCTCTTGTTGATTGTGTTGCTGGCTGCGGCGATGATTGTCTGTATTGCATCTAGCCCACAACTGCGTTCGTCGGTGACGGGGCCGGACGATGAGTCGGGGGTGCCGGCGCAGGACGCCAATGGCGTGGAGGAACCGCCGGAAGCGCCGGTAGAGTTCGAAGGCTCGCCGATTCTGGCGCTAGAAATGCCGCCTAAGATGCAAGCGGGGATGGAGTATGAGGGCCGCGTGGTGTTGTTTTCCGGGCAGGTAGATTTTTCGGAACTGTATCTTGAGATTCAGTTTCCCATTTCATACGTCTATATCCTGGACGACACCCCGGCGAAAGAAACGGTGTTGCAGGTGGCCCCGCTGGTAACTGACCCGGCGTTCATCGAGATTAACGAGGTCGATCCGGTCGGGCTGTTGCGCTTCAAGGTGCTCAATCTGGGCAGTTCCGAGGGGATCGAGCGTCCGGTGCTTTCGATGCGGATGGTGGCTGTGCATCCTAGCGGGGGTCCCATCCCCATAGAATTTGAGAATGTGAATTTGTTAGACCGCGAGGGCAACCCGGTCATCCTCAACACGCTCCCCGCGATGGTGGAAGTGATCGCCGATCCGCTGGATGTAGATCCCACCCCAGAGCCAACACCCGATCCGACGCCGGAACCGACACCCGAACCCACGCCCGAACCCACGCCGGAACCGCCGGTATCGCCGGTGGATGTGGCGGCGGATATCGCGCCGGGCATCTATTACCGGTTGCAGCGTGGGCAAACGCTGTATCAAGTGGCGGAGGCTTTCGGGAGCACGCCCGATGCCATCGCCCAGGCCAGCGGCATTAGCGACGCGACCCGCATCCCGGTCAACACACTGCTGCATATCCCGGTCGCGCCGCCGCGAGGCCAGGCCGCGTATTACGTCGCCCCCCGCGAGACGCTGTATGCCATCGCGCGGAGCTTCGACGTCTCGCTGCGCGAGTTGGCCGCGCTGAACAACATCCCGGATCCGCACGTCATCGAAGCCAATCAGTGGATTGTGCTGGTGCCGTAATCCCAGAAGGTGTAACGCACACAAGCCCCCGCGCGCAGCGGGGGCTTGGTGTTTGTGGAGCGGCTTTCAGGGGACTCACGCCTGGCGTTTGAGGTGTTCCATCAGCACGTCCTCGGCGCGTTCCAGCCGTTGGAGGGTCTTCTCGCGGCCCAGGGCTTCGATGCTGCCGAAGAGGGGCGGGGAGACTTGCTTGCCGGTGAGGGCTTCGCGCATGATGCCGAAGAGTTGCCCCGGTTTGATGTCCAGGTCTTTCGCCAGTTGGCGCAGCGGCGCTTCCATCGACTCCGCGTCAAAGTGAACCAGATCGGCCAGCAGGGCCTGTACCTGGCGCACGGTTTCCAGGCTTTGGGCCGGGGTCATCTTCTTGGGCAGGAGCTTCTCGATGGTGGGGCGGTCAATGTCGGTGAAGACGAAGTCCGTCAACTCCACCACATCCCGCAGCGTTTTGAGGCGCTCTTGTACCAGCGGCACCAGCACGCGGAGCGTGTGCAGCATCTCTGCCGGTACCGGGGTGGGGATGAGCCCCGCGTCGGCCCAGAAGGGAATCAGGTGGTCGAGCAGAGTCTCTGTATCCAGCGCGCGGATGTAGACGCCGTTCATCCAGTTGAGCTTGTTGTAGTCGAAGACGGCGGAGGCCAGGTTGATGCGCTCCAGCCGGAAGCGCTCGATGAGTTCCGCGCGGCTGAAGACCTCCTGCTCGTCGCCTTCGCCGGGTGCCCAGCCCAGGAGCGCCAGGAAGTTGAAGAGCGCTTCGGGCAGGTACCCCTGGCGGCGGAACTCATCAATGGAGACCGCGCCGTGACGTTTGGAGAGCTTCTTGCCGTCGGGGCCGAGCACCAGCGGCACATGGGCGTAGATGGGCGGCTCCCATCCGAAGGCTTGATACAGCAGCACCCGTTTGGGCGTGCTGGAAATCCAGTCGTCGCCGCGCATGATGTGGGTGATGCCCATCATGTGGTCGTCGATGACTACGGCCAGGTGGTAGGTGGGGTAGCCATCGGTCTTGAGCAGGATTTGGTCATCCAGCAGCCGATTGTCGAATGCGATGTCGCCGTGGAGCAGGTCGCGCACGAGGGTCTCGCCCTCGCGGGGCACCTTGAGCCGGATGACGTGCGGCTCATCCGGCGAGACCGCCCCGGCGGGCAGATCGCGGCAGTGGCCGTCGTACATCGGCGTGTCGCCCTGGGCGCGTTGCCGCTCGCGGACTTCGTTCAGGCGTTCCGCCGAGCAGTCGCAGCGGTAGGCCCAGCCCTTCTCGATGAGTTCCTCGGCTTTCTGCGTGTAGATGTCCAGCCGCTTTGACTGGATGTAAGGCCCGTAATCTCCGCCAACTTCGGGGCCTTCGTCCCAATCCATTCCCAACCAGCGCAGGCTGTCGGTGATGACGGGGATCGCGTTGTCCACGTAGCGGGTGCGGTCGGTGTCCTCGATGCGCAGGACGAATTGCCCGTCGTTTTGGCGCGCGTAGAGCCAGTTGAACACGACGGTGCGGATATTGCCAATATGCGGATGTCCTGTGGGGCTAGGGGCAAAACGTACTCTAACGGTCATATCTTGGACTCCTTGCGGTTAAAATTCTCTGAGTTTGTGCCGCATAGCGACACTTTGCACCAATCCCAGGCCAACGAAGGTGATGACCAGGGAGCTGCCGCCACTGCTTACAAACGGCATTGGCAGCCCGGCCACCGGAATCACATTGAGGTTCATCCCCAGGTTGATCAGCAGTTGGTAGAAGATGTAGGTGGTCACGCCGACCACGGTGAGCTGCCCGGTCGCGTCGCCGGCGTTGGCGGCAATGCGCAGCAGCCGCCAGAGCAAGGCCGCGAAGATCAGCAGAATCAGCACGGCCCCCACGAAGCCCAACTCCTCGCAGATCACGGAGAAGATGAAGTCCGTGTGACGCACGCGCAGGAAGTGCCGCTGGCTCTGCGTGCCTGTGCCCAGGCCCTTGCCCATTAACCCGCCGGAGCCGATGCTGATGAGGGCTTGTTGGATGTTGTAATACGCGCCGGGATCGCGGCTAGGGTCAAGGAAGGTGTAGATGCGGTTCTGCATATACTCCTGCATATTGAACCAGGCAATCGGCGCGATCAGGGCGGCGACGAGGCCTAGCCCTTCCAGGTAGACGAGACGGATGCCCGACGCGAAGATCAGCACGCCCCACACGGCCATATACAGCGTGGCCGTGCTGAGGTTGGGCTGCATAAAGACCAGGGCCGCCGCCACGCCGGTCATCAGCATTGAAGCGATGAACTCCACCAGTCCCGGGGGAGATGGCGCGTTGCGCGCTAACAGACTGGCCTGACTGATGATGAGCAGAATCAGCGCGGGGAAGGCCAACTGGATGGAGACGCCGCCGATGTAGATAAAGCGCCGCACGTCACCGATTTCACTTTGGCCGAAGAACAGGGTGAAGACGAGGATGCCCAGGGTGAGGAAGTACAGGGGCCATTGGAGGCTTTCGAGCAGGCGATAGTTAACCATAGCGACGAGGAACATCGCCACAACGCCGATGATGGCGTAGATGGCCTGCCGGCGCCATGCATCCACAAGGTCGATTGTCCCCTGCGTGGCGCTGCGGATCATCACCACGCCGATGGCCGATAGGGTCACGGCGATGATCAGCAATCCCCAATCAAAGGAGGCCCAGATGGATTTTTTCATCGCTTAATCGCTGCTCCTGCGATGCCGCGCCTGCATCAAGGGGATGTCGGCCACCAGCCGCGTTTCCCGTTGATCCTCTGTGAAGTTGACCTGAACCTTTTCCGCGTCGATTTCGAGGTGCCTGGAAATGACGGCAATCAGCTCATCTTTGAGCAGGGCCAGGATCCCCGGGGAGATGTTGGCGCGGTCGTGGGTCAGCACCAGGCGCAAGCGTTGGGCGGCAATATCTTGCCCGGAGGGATCGCGGCGGCGTAACAATCGATTCAATAAATTCATAGCCTTTTCCTTGTGTTTGCGGGCTTGCTCAACGCGCGCCGAAGATGCGTTGCAGGATCGAAGGGGATTTGAGTGGCTCGAAGGGCACGTCTTCTCCGCGCAGCCGCCGGGCCACGTTGCGGAACGATTGCCCGGCGATAGAGTGATCGTCCAGCACGACGGGTTGCCCCCGGTTGCTGGCAATCAAAATGTTAGGATCCTCCTGCACAATGCCGAGCAAGCTGATGGCTAACAGGTCGAGGACGGTGTCGGCGTCCAACATCTCGCCCCGGCGGACGAGGTCGGGCTTGATGCGGTTGATGATCAGTTGCGCGGGCGCCCATCCTTCCGCCTCTAACAGGCCGATGACGCGGTCGGCGTCACGCACGGAGGCGACCTCCGGGTTGGTGACGATGAGCACGAGATCGGCGGGGGTCACGGAGTAGCGGAAGCCCTGCTCGATGCCGGCGGGCGAGTCGATGAGCACGTAATCGGCCAACTCGGCGGCCTCGTGGGCCACGCGCTTCATATCGCTCACGCTGATGGCGTTCTTGTCGCGGGTCTGCGCGGCGGGCATCAGGTAGAGTTCGGGGAAGCGCTTGTCGCGCACCATCGCCTGGCGCAGGCGGCAGTGGCCCTCAATGTAGTTGACGATGTCGTAAACGATGCGGTTTTCCAGCCCTAGCATAACATCGAGATTGCGCAATCCGATGTCGGCATCAATACAGATGACGCGCTCGCCCAACATAGCCAGCCCCAGACCCAGGTTGGCCGTGGTGGTGGTTTTCCCCACGCCCCCCTTGCCCGATGAGATGGTGATGATCTTTCCTGCCATTGAGTCCCCCTTAGGTCCAGGGTTCGGCGATGATGTGGTCGTCGCTGATTCTGGCGATTTCTGGGCGCGCTTTGCGCCGGCGGTCATCCGGGGCGCGGCTGATGTGCCCGGCAATGCGGAGTTGGGAAGGGGCCAGTTCGAGGGCGCAGATGCACGCGCTTTCGTCGCCTAGCGCGCCCGCGTGGATCACGCCGCGCACTTTGCCCCACACGACCACGTTCCCGCCGGCGATGACCTCTCCTCCGGGGTTGATGTCGCCGAGTAGGGTGACGTGGCCCGGAAAGGACAGGCTTTGCCCAGAGCGCAGCGTGCGTTCCACCAGCAGCGCGTTGGCCCCTGGCGGCGCGCTCGCGGCCTCTGGATCGGCTTGCGGCGCGCTGCGGGGAAGCCGGGTGCGCAGGCCATAGGCGCGCGCGGTGCGGATGGTGCTGTCGTTGTCGCTCAACACGGCCCACAGTTCCATATCGAACTGATCGAGGATTGTGCGCAGCGTGACCAACTCGCTCTTGCTCAACTCGCGCTCGCCCATCTCCAGAATCACGCGCCCGCCGCGGAAGAAGGCTTCAGCCTCCTGCAACGCGACCTGTAACGCGCGCAGCACGTCGTCCCACGCCGCCGCGACGGGTTTCAGGCGGATACCTTCCGCAGTACCTTTTAATGTGACTGGCATGTCTCCCATAATGTAAGCATTATATCATAAATCGTTATCGCGTAAAATTAAGATAGCGTTTCAGTTGGTAGATAAGGCTTTCGGGCATGGTTCATTAGGGATTCCGTGACGTTTCACGGTTGACGTTTGACTATGCAATTACCCATTTTACGGTAAACTAGAGGCGTTAGCTCTTTGCGGAGGTGAGGCGATGCGACAGGTGGCGCGATGGGTGATTATCCTGGCGGTTCCCCTGGTCTTGACGATGGGCGTGGTGCGGCTGCTGACGTTGCCCTGGTTCCCGGCGTGGGCGTATCGGCGCGCGAACTTCCCGCCGGACCCCCTGGGGATGACGCAAGAGGAGCGGTTGGTGCTGGCGCGCGCGAGTATTGCCTATCTCAACCTCCCGCGTGGACAGGTGAATTTGGAGGCGCTCTGGCTCCCCGATGGCGCGCCCGCGTTCAATGCCCGCGAAGTCCATCACATGGAGGACGTGAAGGCGGTCTACAACGCGCTGACCTGGGCCGCCGGCGGGATGCTGCTCCTGGCCGGTGGCGCGACGTGGTGGCTGGCGCGTCAGGGGGATGGATCCGTTGCGTGGGGCGCGTTCTCAGATGGCGGCCTGCTCACACTCCTGGTGCTGCTGGCGTTGGGCGTGTGGATGGTGGTGGGATTTGACGCCTTCTTCGCGGCGTTTCACGCGCTCTTCTTCGCGGCGGGCACCTGGATTTTCCCGGCCACCGACACGCTCATCCGCCTCTTCCCGCTGCCCTTCTGGCAACTCGCGGGCTACCTCGTGGCCGGGAGCGTGGGCGTGCTCGGATTCGGTCTGGCGCTGGTGGGCCGCGCGCTCCAGCGGCGTCTGGAACGCGAAGCGGAGCGCGCGTATCCGCCAGCAACAGCAACGGACTGAAATCCGTCTCGGTGACGGGGGCTTGGAGCGTGCTCATCAGATGAGTCCCCTGAAAAAAGTCCAAAAATCCAAAAATCCGATTTTTGCACACGCGACCTACTACAGATATGAAATTCGCACGCGAAAAATCTATCTGTAGTAGCAAGTTTCTAAAAAATCGGATTTTTAGGGTGCTTTCAGGGGACTCACCAGATTGATCTGTTTCCCATTCTCTAACTATTCTATGGTTTTCCAGGAGGCTTTACATGACAATTCAAACACCTGAGTGGATTAAAGACGCGATTTTCTACCAGATTTTCCCTGACCGGTTTGCTTCGAGCCGGCATTTGACCAAGCCCACCAACCTTGAAGCGTGGGACGCGCCGCCCACCGAGCGCGGGTTCAAAGGCGGGGATTTCGTGGGGATGACTGAGCGCCTCGATTATCTGGTAGACCTGGGCGTCAACGCCATCTACTTCAACCCCATCTTTCAGTCCACGGCCAACCACCGCTATCATACTCACGATTATTATCGTGTCGATCCCGTGTTGGGAGGCAACCGGCACTTCAAGGCGTTCCTCGGGTCCGCGCACGCGCGGGGCATCCGCGTGATGCTGGATGGCGTCTTCAATCACGCCAGCCGGGGCTTTCTGCAATTCAACCACCTGTTGGAGAACGGCGAACACTCGCCGTATCTCGATTGGTTCATCGTGGAGAAGTTCCCGTTGCACGCCTACGCGCGCAAGAAATCGCCCAATTACGCTTGCTGGTGGGACAATCCAGAGCTGCCCAAGCTGAATACCGACAGCGCGCAGGTGCGCGAGTTCCTGTATGATGTGGCTGTCTACTGGCTGGAGCAGGGGATCGACGCCTGGCGGCTGGATGTGCCGCTGGAAATCGAGACGCCGGGCTTCTGGGAGGAGTTCCGCCGCCGCGTGAAGTCCGTGCGCGCCGATGCCTATATCCTGGCGGAAATTTGGGATGACGCGCTGGAATGGCTCCAGGGCGAGCACTTCGACGCGGTGATGAATTACAATTTCAACCGCGCGTGCTATGGCTTCTTCGGGAACACGGCGCTGGACACCACATGCGAACCGGGCGGCTTTGCTATCGAGACGCTGGATGGCCCGGAGTTCTCCGACGAGATCGACCGCCAGTTGCGCCTTTACGACTGGGAGGCGACACTCGGCCAGTATAACCTCCTCAGCAGCCACGACGAGCCGCGCTTCCTGACGCTGGTGGGCGGCGACACGCGGCGTCTGCGCCTGGCAACCCTCTTCCAGATGATCTTCCCCGGCCCGCCGAGCATCTACTACGGCGACGAGATCGGGATGGAGGGCGGCGACGATCCCGATTGCCGGCGAGCTTTCCCCTGGGACGAGGCGCGCTGGGATCACGAACTGCGCGCCGATTTCAAGCGCTTCATCGGGCTGCGCCACGAGCACACCGTGTTGCGGCGCGGGCGTTACGCCAGCCTCCACGCCGAGGGGCAGACTTACGCTTGCGCGCGCTTCGACGAGGAGTCCACTATTGTGGCGGCCTTCAATGCCGGTGCTGCTCCGGCGGAGTTCAGTGTTCCTCTGGGGAACCTGGCGGCTGCGGACGCTGTGTTCCGCGATTTGCTAGAGCCAGGCCGAGAGGTGCGTGCCATCGATGGTCGCGTCACGTTCGCGCTGCCGCCATTGGAGGCGCGGGTGCTCAAGTGCGCGGCGCATTAGCCGATGCCTTGTATCAATGCGCAAAAATGGGGCCTGGCGGCCCCATTTTTGCGTAACTGCTGGAGACGTTTGACGTTTGATACCTGACGAAGCACCTTTCGCGGACGAATCCTCCCCCCAGACCGGGTTTTTAATGAAATTCTTATCCGATTCTTATGTTTTTCTAATACTTATCCGGTATACTTATAATTGGAATGATAACAACCAGGAGGTGGAAGGATGAGTAAAATTGTAGGTATCGATCTTGGCACCACCAACTCCGTCGTCTCTGTGATGGAGGGTGGTCAGGGGACAGTAATTTCCACGGCTGAAGGGCGCCGCTTGTGTCCTTCGGTGGTGGCGTTTACCAAAAATAATGAACGTTTGGTCGGCGACCCGGCGAAGCGTCAGGCGGTAGTCAACTCCGAAAACACTGTCTACTCGGTGAAGCGTTTAATGGGCCGGCGCGCGGATGAGCCGGAAGTGGAAGTCACCCGCGAGATGGTTTCGTATGATGTGGTGGCTGGCAAGCAGGGCGATGCTCGCGTGCGGGTTCCCATCACCGATAAAGCGTATACGCCCCAGGAGATTTCGGCGATGGTTTTGCAGAAGCTCAAGAAGGATGCCGAAGCCTATTTGGGCGCAGAGGTGACGCAGGCCGTGATCACGGTGCCGGCGTATTTCAACGATAGTCAGCGTCAGGCCACAAAGGACGCGGGCCAGATCGCGGGCCTCGAAGTGACGCGCATTATCAACGAGCCGACGGCGGCCGCGTTGGCCTACGGTCTGGACAAGCACAAGGACGAGACTATCCTGGTCTTCGACTTGGGTGGCGGCACCTTCGACGTCTCGATTCTTGAAGTGGGCGAGGGTCTCATCGAGGTCAAGTCCACCAACGGCGATACCCATCTGGGGGGCGACGATTGGGACGAGCGCATCGTGCGCTGGATGCTGGACGAATTCAGGAAGCAGCAAGGCGTTGATCTCTCGAAGGATCGCCAGGCGATGCAGCGCTTGCGTGAGGCGGCAGAGAAGGCCAAGATTGAGCTTTCGACGATGATGGAGACTGAGATCAATCTACCGTACATCACGGCGGATGCTACTGGCCCGAAGCACTTGCAACTGCGCCTGAGCCGCGCAAAGTTCGAGCAGCTCACGGAAGACCTGGTAGAGCGTTGCCGGGTGCCCTTCGAGAAGGCGCTCCGGGACGCGAAGATTTCGGCGGACAAACTGGGCCAGGTTGTTCTGGTCGGTGGCGCGACGCGGATGCCGATGATCCAGGAGTTGGTGCGCAAGCTGACGAACGGTAAGGAACCGCACAAGGGCGTCAATCCCGATGAGGTCGTCTCCATCGGCGCGGCGATTCAGGGTGGCGTGTTGGCCGGTGACGTGACCGACATCTTGTTGCTGGACGTGACCCCGCTCTCGCTCGGTGTGGAGACGTTGGGCGGGCGGATGACCAAGATGATTCCGCGCAACACCACAGTGCCTGTGCGCAAAACCGAGACGTACACTACCGCGGAAGATGGGCAGACGGCGGTGGACATCAAGGTGTATCAGGGCGAGCGCCCAATGGCGGGCGACAATATGCTGCTAGGGCAATTCCGTCTGGATGGCATCCCGCCGGCGCGGCGGGGCATCCCGCAGATCGAAGTGACCTTCGACATCGACGCCAACGGCATCCTCAACGTGAGCGCCAAGGATAAGGCGACAGACCATGAGCAGAAGATCACCATCACGGCAAGCACGAATCTCAGCGAAGATGAGGTAGATCGCCTGGTAGAAGAGGCTCAGATGCATGCCGAAGAGGACGAGAAGCGCCAGAAGTTGGTGGACGCGCGTAACGAAGCGGACAGTATGTGCTACCAGATCGAAAAGACGCTGGACGATATGGGCGAGAAAGTCCCCGGCGATGTGCGCGGCGAGTTGGAGAGCATGATCAATGACCTGCGCCAGATCAAGGAAAGCAGCCAGGACGCCGCCCTCATCCGTCGCAAGATGGATGCGTTGCGCGAAGCCGCGATGAAGATGGGCCAGCAGGCCTATGGCGGGCAGCAGCCCGGCGCGGCCCCCGGCCCCGAAGTCGGGCCTGGCTTTGGCCCTGGGCCTGGCGGTGCCGGCCCCGCGCCCGGCGGCGAGGATGAAGGCCCCGAAGTCGTCGATGGCGAGTTCCGGGAGGTTTAAGGCGCGCATCGCGGGACATTGTGGCTGATAAGCGTAGCAGCGGAGAGAGTGGAACGCGGG
>SLSP01000266.1 GCA_007130345.1 Thermoflexales bacterium | reverse complement strand
TCCGGTTCAGTTTCGCTCGCGGTCGCGTCCGGATTTGATCCGGGGCGGGCCGCTATCTGGAGAACGTCGAACAGACGTTCGAAATCAAAAGATTTATCAAAAAAATCCGCGGCGCCGAGTTGCGCGCACCGGACTCGGTTCGGCTCATCCGGGTGGTTCGTGAAGACGTAAGTTGCCGGCGTTTTTTTGTAGGATTCGGATTTGTCGGCGGTGCCGTTGCGAGCGTTCAACCACTCGAGCACCGAAAGCCCGGTGCCGTCGGGAAACGAGAGATCGAGCACGACAACGTCGGGCTCGATCGACTGAAGAGCGAGTATCGTGCCGCCGACCGTCGTGGTCTCGTTGATGGTGCATCCGGGGCACGCGCGCTTCGCGAGAAGGGTGATCTGTTTCCGGACTATGTCCGAGTCGTCGGCGATCAGTATCTTCACGGGTATCCTCACCGTGAGAGTACTGCACCCCCGGTGAGAAATATGCCGCAGATTCTTGCATTCTTTTGACACAGATTTTGTGGCAAGAGTGACTTTCTTATAGGCTACTGAACAAATAAGGTATTTCGTGTAAAGTGCTTTGATGCAGCTCTCGACTTATCTCCCGCAGGACAGGCTCCGTGCGGTCGCTATGGGTGTATCGCTGCCGGACCGCGCTACCGGCTCGGTTTTGCTCGCCGATATCTCGGGGTTCACCGCATTGACCGAGTCCCTGCGCGAGGCGCTCGGAGCGCGGCGGGGCGCCGAGGAGCTCGGGCGGCAGCTCGACGAGGCGTACTCCACGTTGATTGCGGCGGTAGAGAGGTACGGCGGAAGTGTCGTCTGTTTCGCGGGAGACTCAGTGACCTGCTGGTTCGACGCGACCGACAGTTCGAGCTGTGCCGGTTCGGTCCGGCGCGCGCTACGGTGCGCGATCCGGATGCAAGCCGATATTGGTGTGCTCCCGACGGTGGGGCTGAAGGTCACGATCGCCTCGGGGCCAGTCCGACGGTTTCTCGCGGGTGATCCGGACGTCCAGGTGCTCGACGTCATCGCTGGGAATACGGTGACGGCCGCGTGTATCGCGCAGCGTGCGGCGCAGAGAGGAGACGTGCTGATCGACGAGGGTGCCGCGGCGGCGCTCGCCGACTCGTCGATCATCGAGGAGTGGCGGGCGGAGGATCGCAGCGGAAAGAGGTTCGGACTGATCGGGCATATGAGTCCGGGCGACTGGAAGCCGGGACCCGATCATGGACCGGAGGACCACGAGCCGGTCCTCCACGATGCGCGCAGGCTTCGGCGCTTTGTTCACGACCAGGTGCTCGAGCGAGAGGTCGCGAACCAGGCTGCGTTCTCCACCGAGTTCCGACCGTGCGTGGCCGTTTTCGCAGGGTTCTCTGAATTCGACTTCGATTCTGATTCGGCAGAGGCGGAGTTCGACGCGATCGTTCGAACGATGCAGCGGATCGCCGGACGCCACGGCGGTGTGGTCATGGATGTTGCCACCGGGGCCGACGCATCCTGCATCTACATAAACTTCGGGGCTCTGCACGCCCATGAAGACGACGCGTCACGCGCCGTGAAGGCGGCGTTCACGGTGAGATCCGGGAGCCCTGTTGCCTTGCAGGTGGGAATCGCGCACGGCACGATGCGCGTGGGCGCCTTCGGTGGGGTCACGCGGCGAACCTTCGGCGCACTCGGCGACGACGTCAACCTTGCCTCCCGGCTGATGAGCGCGGCGAGGCAGGGTGAGATTCTGATCAGCGGATACGTGCATACGGCGCTTCGCGGAAGCTTCATCGCCGAGCCGCGAACGCCAATGCGTGTGCGAGGCAAGTCCCATCCAGTCCCAGTGTATGCCGTGTCCCGGCCCGTGATGCAACGCTCCGTTCGGCTTGAAGAACCGATCTTCGAGCTGCCGATGGTCGGGAGGGACGACGAGCTTGCGCTCCTGAACCAGAAACTCGACCTCGCGCTCGGCGGCGCTGCACAGGTAGTCGCCGTCGTGGCCGATGCGGGGATTGGGAAGTCGCGGCTCATCGCAGAAGCCATCCGAAGTGCCCGGGCGAAGGGATTCGCCGGATACGGTGGTGTCTGCCGGACCGACGGCGTCAGCACGCCGTACTTCGCGTGGAAACGGATCTGGCGGGCCTTCTTCGACGTCGATCCGTCCGTTCCGGTCCGGCGGCAGATCCGTACGCTCTGCTCCAGGATCGAAGATCTGGCTCCGTCGCGCTCAGACGCGCTGCCGTTGCTTGGCACGCTGCTGGACATCGCAATTCCCGACAATGATCTCACGCGGTCGCTCGGACCAAAGGACCGACGGGGCCTGCTTCACGTCACACTACGGGAGTGCATTGAGGCCGCGACGCAAGAAGAGCCGCTGCTGATCGTGATCGAGGACGCACACTGGTTTGACGAGTTGTCGCACGGACTGCTCGTCGAGCTTGCCACTGTGCTCGCGGAGTACCCGATCTGCTTCGTGATCGCCTATCGTCCGCTGGAAATACCACGTCTGCAGGCTCCCCGGCTGGAGGCCCTGGCCCATTTCACAACGATCAAACTATCCGAGTTGACACCGGTCGAGGCGGAACACGTGATCCGCGGCAAGCTCGCTCAACTCTACCCCGAGCGCTCGGCAGCGGTTCCGCCGGGTCTCACGCGACGGCTCGTGAATCGCTCGCAGGGCAACCCGTTCTACCTGGAGGAACTCCTCGACTACCTGCATGATCGCGGAATCGATCCGCTCGATCCGGCAGCGACACGGAGCATGGAGTTGCCCGACAGTCTGCACCGGCTGATCCTGACCCGTATGGACG
>SLSP01000141.1 GCA_007130345.1 Thermoflexales bacterium | reverse complement strand
GTGTGGACACCGGAAGAAGTCGCCGAGTGGGAAAACGTACCGAACGCTTTCATCACCCAGGCTATCAACGAAGGGCAGGTCTTGTATGAAAGACAAGCGTAATCTCGTCCGTGGCTGGATAACCAAAGCCGAGAGCGATCTGTTTGTAGCTCAACACATCCTGGACACTCCCGGCCCTTATGATGCCGCCTGTTTTCATGCGCAGCAGGCCATCGAAAAATTACTCAAGAGCGTTTTACTCTTTCACGATGTGCCGGTTCCACGTACCCACGACCTCGAACAATTACAACACTTGTGCCTGGAAGCTCATCCTTTGCCCAAGTTGGCGCTGCTGGACTTAACTCAGGTCACGGATTATGCTGTGGGTGTGCGTTACGACATCGAGTTTTGGCCGGAGCAAAGCGCGCTGGCCGAGGCTTTGGCCCTGGCCTTGAAAGTACGGGAAATCGTCTTGAACGCATTGTTCCCGGAGACTTGACCTAAATCAGCAACCTCATAACTCTTGAACTGGAGTAACCAATGAAACCCACACAGATCACAGGCCGAATTTGGCTTTTGACTGACGCCACAGGCGTGTTGTACGACGACATTGACACCGATATGATCTTCCACAACCGCTACCTCCACATCACCGAGATAGCGCAGATGGGCCAGTATACGCTGGATAACCTCGCCGGGTGGGAGGATTTCGCGCAGCGCGCGCAGCCCGGCGACATCGTGGTGGCCGGCGGTAACTTCGGGGCGGGATCGTCGCGGCAGCAGGCGGTGGATTGCTTCCACGCGCTCGGCATCACGGCCATCGTCGCGGCGAGCTTCGGCGCGATCTACAAGCGCAACGCCATCAACAGCGGGATGCCCCTGGTGACGTTCCCCGCGTTGCCCGAAGTCGCCGCGCAGTTCCAGACCGGGGACACGCTCCAGGTGGACTTCGAGACCGGGGCTTTGCTTCTCAACGGCGCGCAGCCCTTCGCCGCGCAGCCGTTCTCGCAGGTGCAGATGGACATCTATCAGGCGGGGGATTTGTTTGCTTACGGCAGAAAGTTAGAAAATTGAGGCGACCGGATGGAAGATTTGGGCCGTTGTTCGCAACATAAAACCGTCTATTTGGAAGAGTTGCGTCATCCTCAGTTGCAATTAATGTTTCCTATCTCTGTTATGATAGAAACAGATGGTGGTACGGTTTTTGCCAGTCACATCACAACCGAGATGTACGGCTATGGTGATACAGAAAGTGAAGCTGTCGAGGATTTGCGTCTGGGATTGATTGATTTGTACGAGGATTTGTTCAAAAATTCACATAGATTAGGGCCACTGCCGCAACAATGGTGGACGTACTTGCAAGCCATAATTCAACCTGTAAAAATTTTACCGTAACGGGGGATAGTATGGGATACACCTTTGCCGAAAAAGTCTTAGCCCGCCAAGCCGGGTTGGAAACTGCCGTGGCTGGCCAAATCGTGACCGTCCGGCCCGACAAGCTGCTCACGCACGACAACACCTCCGACATCGCCAAGAAGTTTCGCAGCATCGGCGTGACGCGCGTGGCCGATCCCGCGATGCACGTCATCGTGCTGGATCATGTGACGCCGGCCGCCAACGAGACCTACGCCGCCAGCCACAAGGCCACGCGCGAATTCGTGGCCGAGCAGGGGATTACGGCCTTCTACGACGTGGGCGAGGGCATCTGCCACCAGGTCTTGCCGGAGAAAGGCCACGCCTGGCCCGGCGCGGTGATCGTCGGCAGCGACTCGCACACGCCGACGCACGGCGCGTTCGGCGC
The DNA here is from genome assembly GCA_007130345.1 of Thermoflexales bacterium. GTDB lineage: Bacteria > Chloroflexota > Anaerolineae > B4-G1 > SLSP01 > SLSP01. The sequence goes on along the minus strand of SLSP01000141.1, from coordinate 1,011 downwards.
GTTCGCCGCCGGGATCGGGCGCACGGAGGCCGCCGCCGTGATGGCGACCGGCGAAATCTGGCTGCGCGTGCCGGAATCGCTGCGCGTGGTGGTGCGCGGGCAGTTCCCGGAGCGCGTCTCGGCCAAAGACCTGATTCTCTATCTCATCGGGCAACTGCGCGCCGACGGGGCCGACTACTGCTCGGTGGAGTTCGCCGGGGAGGCCATCGAGGCCCTGAGCATCGCCGGGCGGATGACGCTGTGCAACATGGCCGCCGAGATGGGCGCGAAGAACGCCGTGGTCGCGCCGGATGCCACGACGCGCGCGTGGCTCGCCGGGCGCGTGACGCGGGACTACGCGGAAATTCACCCCGACCCCGACGCCATCTACGCTCGCGTCATCGAGGTGGACGCCGGGACGCTCGCGCCGCAAGTCGCGCGGCCACATCGCGTGGACAACGTCGCGCCGGTGACGGACGTAGCGGGGACGAAAATTGACCAGGCCCTCATCGGTACCTGCACCAACGGGCGACTGGAAGACTTGGAGGCCGCCGCCGACATCTTGCGCGGTAAGCACATCGCGCCGGGCGTGCGGTTACTCGTGCTGCCGGCCTCGCGGGAGGTGCTGCTCGCTGCCATCGAGCGCGGCATCATCCGCGATCTGGTCAAGGCGGGCGCGACGCTGCTCAATCCCGGCTGCGGGCCGTGCCTGGGCGCGCACGAGGGCTGCATGGCCCCCGGCGAGGCGACGCTCTCGACGGCGAACCGCAACTTCAAGGGGCGGATGGGATCGAAGGACGCGGCAATCTACCTGGCAAGTCCGGCTACCGTGGCGGCTTCCGCGCTGGCGGGAGTGATCGCCGATCCGCGCGCGAAATAACGCAGTAGCGCAAAACTGACCTTGTGACAAGAAGAAGTCCCCGGTTGATTTCAAGTAAGGACACGGATTTACACGGAAAAACACGGATTTTTTGGTTTTATCCGTGAAATCTGTGTTTATCCGTGTCCCAAACAGGGTGACTTTTGCGGTAT
>SLSP01000421.1 GCA_007130345.1 Thermoflexales bacterium | reverse complement strand
TGAGTCCCCTGAAAAAAGTCCAAAAATCCGATTTTTCCACACGCGACCACCTAAATATATGAAATTCGCACGCGGAAAATCTACATCTCGTATCAAGTTTCTAAAAAATCGGATTTTTTAGGGTTCTTTCAGTAGAGTCACAGATCAGCCTTAAAAGCCCGCTCCAAGCCCACCGTCTCCGAGACGGGGACTTTGAGCTATGCTTGAGAGAACAGTTGAGTGTTTGCTTGTGGCTGTCACTTGCTTGTGTTACGAGTCCTATGGGGACGCTGCGTAACACGGTCTTTGAGGTATCATACTATGATTTGGGGCGAATGCAACATAAAGCGGCGCAGGAGTGCTGCGCCGCTGTGCAGAGTCCCCGGTGAGACTCGAACTCACAACCCTCTGGTTCGAAGCCAGATGCGCTGTCCATTGCGCCACGGGGACAAAAAGCCGGACTTCGGGAGTCCGGCTTTTAGGGTGGCTGATGGGATTCGAACCCACAATATCCTGTTCCACAGACAGGTGCCTTAACCGTTAGGCCACAGCCACCGCGTATGCATGATTATACCATAAACGTCGGGATGGGCAACTTTGCGTTGGCCGTTGCCGTTCCGCACGGCTCATCCGCGATATTTTCTGACGTTTGACGCATGACGTTTGACGCTTCACGCCTCACACCCCTCAATCCCACACCGTCTCATTTGCAACCGGCGCGGCCAACAGCACCTCGTCGCTGTCCAACTCCTCATTAGAGAGCGTGATCTTATCCCGCGTCACCCGCAAGCGGTCGAAGTCGCGGGTCACGAGGGTCTCCTCGTGGAGCGCGCGGGTTTCCTCCAGGATGTCGCGGACGCGGTAGCGCTGGGAGAGATGGTTGAGCGCGAGCATCCGCGCGCCCGCTTCGCGCGCCAGCCACGCGGCCTGCTTCGCCGTGAGATGGCCGAAGCGCCGGGCCATATCCGCGTCACAGTCCAGGTATGTGGACTCGCACACCAGCACATCGACGCCGGCCACCGCGTCCACCAGGTTATCGACGCGGCCCGTGTCCCCCACAATGGCGATAGAAACGCCGGGGCGATCCGGCCCGAGCACGTCGTCGGGATGAATCATCCGCCCGTCGGCCAGGCGGACGGATTGCCCGTTGACCAGATCGCGGCGCACGGGGCCGGCGGGCACCCCCAGGGCCTCGGCCTTGTCGGGCAGGAAGGGGCGCCGGGGCTTCTCGCTGAAACGATAGCCGAAGCAATCGGGGCCGCGATGCGTTACGGAGAACACCTCCACCGCGAAGGCGTCGCTTTCCAGCAGGATGCCCGGCTTCACGTCGATCAGGTCAATGGGCACCGGCGTGCGCGCGCCCGGAAGCACCACGCGGAAGATCAGATCGGTCACGCGATCCAGCGCGCGGCGTCCGCCATAGATTTCCAGGTGCTCCACCGCCTCCCACCGGGCGAAGGTCGAGATCAAGCCGCCCAATCCCAGGATGTGATCGAGGTGCCCATGCGTGAGCAACACGCGCTGCAAGCGGCGAAAGCCCAACCCGCTGCGTAGAATCTGGCGCTGCGTGCCCTCCCCGCAATCGACCAGGAAGCGTTCGTCGCGGTACAGCACCACCTGCGCGGGCAATCCCCGCTGGATGGACGGAGCCGAGGCCGCCGTCCCCAAAAAGACGAGTTCTAGCATAGTACACTCCCTAACGGGGGATGAAAGCCCATTATCGGCATCACGCCATCACCGCCAGATGCCCCGGCTGGCCCACCTCGCCCGTCACGCCGAGCGTCGGCACGTTGAAGTGCCCCGCGACCCAGACGTTGGTGAGCAAATGCGGCGTCACCGTCGAGATGGTAGCCTCCGACGCGCCTCCGGCCAGGGCGAAGGGCAGCACCAGTTGATCCGCCAGGTGCGGATCCACCGCCGCCAGGGTGCGATGGTGCTCCAACAGCCTGTCCACCGCCATCTCCGCCACCGTCTCCGAGGGCAGCCGCTTGCGCCCCAGAGCGTCGAAGCCGGCCACTGCGCCCGTGTACCGGGCGAAGAGGACGATGCCCGCGCCAATCCCCGGCGCGGTGACGTGGCGCGGTTCGATCTGCACGGAGAACGTGCCATCTCGCAGCAATGCGGCGGCCCGGCTGCTCATCCGTTGGGGGATGTGGGAGGGCAGGTTGGAGACGAAGGCCACGCCATCCACCCGTTCCAGGTCGCCGCGCTCGGTCAGCGCGATGGGGCGCAGCGTCGCGCTGCCGCTGATCTCCACCGTGACTTCGCCGCCGCCCTGGGGATAGAAGCCCCAGAAGCGGTGCGTCATCCGCGCGCGGATGCCCATATCGAAGAGCGTGGGCAAGTAGACCTTCTCGATGTAGAGCGATGGCGGACTCATCGGCACGGTGGTGCCGCCGCGCAAGGTGACGCGCGAACTGCCCGCCGCCAGGGCCAGCGGGAGCAGAATCGTCTGCAAGACCAGCGTCACCGCTCCCGCCGAGCCGCCCTGGGCCGCGTCGGCCACGTCGAAGTGGTAGGTTCCCGCCTGCGGGGGAGCCTGCGGCGCGAAGGTGATCTCCTGGCTGCCGAGGTCGGCGCCCGTTAGCTCCGCCGCGCAGATAGCGGCTGCCGCGCGGACGGCGGTAAGGTGCTGCGGGCGCAATCCCGGCTTGGAGCGGTTAGCGCGGATGCGCGTCACCTGCACCGGTTGCCCGGTCACTGCGGATAACGTCAGCGCGGTGCGCAGGACTTGCCCGCCGCCCTCGCCGTGAGAACCGTCGATGGTTAGTATAGTCACAGAGTGCTCCTTGGTGAATGGTAAGTTGCAAATGG
>SLSP01000262.1 GCA_007130345.1 Thermoflexales bacterium | reverse complement strand
GGTATACGTTATGTCAGGATCGGGCGCTCCGGTCATGTGATTGACAACAGCATCCACATAGATGTCCACGCCGGCGGCGGCGCAGGTGTCGATCATCGCCTGGAACTGGGCAAGGTCGCCGCTGCGACTGTTGATCTCGTAGCTGACCGGCTGGTAGCGCGTCCACCAGGGATCGCCCAGGATATGCTCCTGCGGCGGCGAGACCTGCACGGCGGTGTAGCCCTTCTCGCCCAAGAAGGCGCACTCCTGCGCGATATCCGTCCAGCTCCACTCGAAGAGGTGGACGAAGACGCCGCCGGGAGGCGCGGGCGTGGGATCGTCCGCCGGGACGATGGCGATCAGGCCGTCCTCGCCGCTGCGCCAACGTTTGCTCATGCCGCCGTCGTCGGTGCAGTAGGCCGTGTAGCCGTAGATGCCGGGAGATAAGCCACTGACATCCAGGTCGATCATGTACTCATCATTGTTGGGATTGGTGTCGAAACCCGCGTTGAAGGTCATCGCCGCATCCGCCCAGACTTCCCCATAGCGGCCCCAATGGAGATAGCAGGCAATCTGGCTGCCGTCGCTGCCGTTGGCGCTGCCCGTCACGCCCTCTTTGTATACCTGTACGTAGACATCGTGTTCACCCGTGCCCTCATCATAGGCTGCGCTCTCGCCGCCCACCGGGGACATATCGCCCACCCAGTCGATGCTGCTTTCAACAGGGGGGGCTAGCGTTTGTGGAGAGACAAATACAACCGTCGTCCGTGCGGGGATGGTGAAGGTGCCGTTGGCAAAGCTCGCGCCACCGGTGATGACCGGGTCGTCGTCCACGCCATCGGTATGCACCGGATGCAGCTCGAACTCGGTCGCACCCTCTATCGCAAAGGTGTGCGTCTGCTTATCCGCGTTGAAGAAGACGAGGATCGTTTCATAATCCGGGTCGAGATTATTATGGTTCAACAGCCCCATCACGAGCAAGCCGTCAATGGCGTTGTTGTCGTTGAAGAAGACTACGTTTTGGCGGATTGCCGATCTGCTCTGCAACCGGAACAGCGGCGAAGAGTAGCGAATCCGCAGCAACTCGCGGAATTGCGCGGCGGCGAATTCGATCTCGGCCTGTGTCGGATCGAGGTCTGCATCTGCCAACAGCGGTCTCATAATGTCCCAGCGCCCCTCATTCTCCCACGTTGGCGGCAGGCCCACGCCGAAGTTGTTGTGGCTGTAGTCCCAGTAGACGCGGTTGAACCAGTCGCCGGAGTCGTAGCTGTTGCGGTCGAGGGATTTGGAGCGCAGAATGTCGCTGCCCATGTGAATGAAGGGGACGCCTTGAGATAGCGTCATCAGGCTCAAGCCCACGTTCTGCGCGCGGATGCGATCCTCTCTAGTGACACCGGCGGGCATTTTGAAGACGTTCTGATCAAAGAGCGTCTCGTTATCGTGCTTGGAGATGTAGGGCATCGATTCATACGGTTCAGCGGCGAAGGGCGCACCGTGCCCGTTCCAGTCGTCCCCGCTGCCGCGCAGCGCGCTGCGCAGCGTATCCATCGCCGCGTGCAAATCCCCTTGACTGCGCCGCCCGTAATAGTACCCGTTCCAGTCGAAGCTCAGGCCGTTGATGAAGCCCTGCCGCCGGATTTGCAGCGGGTCCTGGTCATATCCACCGTGCGCCGCGTCGCGGATGATGTCGTTGAACAGGCCGATGCCCGCGCCGGTCATATTGTACTTGTCAGCGAAGCACCAGCCATCCGTACAATCGGTCAGCCCCTTGTCCTGCGCCGAGCCGAAAGTCCAACCCTCGCCGTAGAGGTAAATGTCGGGATCCACTTCCGCAATCGCATCTCGCACGTTCTCCATATTGCGCCGCGTGTGCAAGTTCATCAGGTCGAAGCGGAAGCCGTCAATCTTGTAGTCGGTGGCGAAGCGGACAAGGGTATCGATCATCAGCTTCTCCATCATCGCGTACTCGGTGGCCGTGTCGGGGCAGCAACTCGAATGTTGCAGCACGCCGGCATTGTCATAGCGATAGTAGTAACCCGGCACGATCTTGTCGAAGACGGACTGGTCGTGCTGCCCGCTGGCCCAAGTATGATTGTAGACCACGTCCATCACCACACGCAGGTCTTTCGCATTGAGCGCCTGCACCATCTGGCGGAACTCGATGATCCGCCGGACGCCGTCGGGGTCGGTGCTATACGAGCCTTCGGGCACGCCGAAGTGGTAGGGATCATAGCCCCAGTTGAAGCCGTCGATGGCGCGGGTATCGGAGATGACGCGCTGTGGTTCCTCGCTGTCGCGGGCATAACTCGTCGGCGCGGGCCAGACGGTGCGCGTGATCACATCCTCCGGCACGGAGGCGATGTCGAAAACCGGCAGCAGGTGAACGTGCGTCAGGCCAGCGTCTTGCAAGTCCAGCAAGTGTCTCATCCCATCAGAAAGCGGATGATAGTTACCATCGTAGGTAAACGCGACGTAAGTTCCCCGATGTTCCTGAGCCACTGTGCTATCGTTGATGCTGAAGTCACGGACGTGCATCTCGTAGATGGTGATGTCCGTAAAATGCTCCAACTCTGGCTTGACGAGCGTATCCCATCCATCCGGCTTGAGATCGGCGTCATCCAGATTCACAAACTGACTGCGGAGGCTGTCCGTCGAGAGGCTCACCGCGTAAGGGTCGGTGACGATGTTGTTGACGACGGCATCCTCTTCGGGGACGTAGACCTCCACATCGAAGAGGTAAAAGTGGCGATCCCAGTCGGGATGCCCGCTGACGCTCCAGACGCCGCTATCCTCATCAAGCGTCATCTCGTGCGTGGTCGAGCTTGGGTCGGCAAAGCGCAGCAACTCAACGGACTTCGCCGTCGGTGCCCAGACGTGAACGGTGGGCGTGATCCCCTCCGTGTAGGTGACACCTAGCGTCGCGTCTACCGCGTTCGCCGCGTAGAGGTCGTCAAGGACGCTTTGGATTTGGACGCCAGAAATATCCAACAAGAATCCTTCTTGATGATAGCTGGCGACGGCCACTTGTCCCTTGAGCAACGCGCGCGCATCCGAAATAGAGAGTTCGTTTGTAAGTCGAACCATCCCGGTGGCATTAGGATTTTTGTCAAAACCATTGATAGTGCCATCAGCCGTCAAGGAGATGTAACAAGGATCAGTGAAGGTGGAATTGCAGGGATTTTCCCTGGCAAAGCCGGATAAGAGATCGCCATCCGGATCGAAGAGCAGCCGATAGCTGTTACCAGCTATACCATCCCATGCAATGGTGTTGCGATTCAGCCAGAGCGCACGCGCCGGACGACCGACAGTATATCTGTAGTTGTCACCGTTATTCGTGTCATAGGTGATGGTCATCAAATCGGCGTCATTACCTTCAATAGATGTCACGTCTCCCGAAGTGAAGACATAATATGTTACCGTTGTGCCCTCGCTCTGCGCCGAAATCGTGGTCGTGTAGGTGGTATCACTACCTGTCATTTTGACGACGGTGGAACTGCTCCAGTCGTCATTGATAGCGTAGCGCAACCAGACGGCTTGCTCAGAGGGTGGTTCGGCATCGGTTGTTGCAGTGATGATCACAGTTTGATTTACACCAGGCAAAGCTGATGAGCGGTTGACTGCTGCAACATCTACGGGAGCACCGCTAAACTGGAAGACGACGCCACGGGCGTTGCCGTCCCATTTGAAGACGTAGTAGCTGTCTTGGGTGTGGCTGAAGCTACTATTACCAACATCAACTGAATCAGAGAAGTCGTCGTAAATGTCACCAAAGTCCATAAGAGAACCGTTGCCATACCAGCCCCCATTATAGAATTTGAACTCCTCAATGCTGTTTGTTTTAATTATCTGCCCGGAAGTATAAACAAATGTACCGCCGAGACTACCTGACATAAGCCACGCGTTTTGATCCCAATCATTCAAAGTCCCAGGAACAGATGCGCCGGTCGCCAACACCGGCGGCGGCGCGACGAAAAGCGTGGGCATCATCCCGCCCAACAACGCGACAATCAAAATAGCGTGTAGCCAACGTTTGTACGACATCACTACCTCCCTGTAAAAGTCTTGTGAAAGTTACCACTTTAGTTTCCAATGAAAAACCACCGAACTACGCGGAAATCACCCCAGGTTGCATTGGTATTGTGAAACCTCCTGACATTCATCGCTATATCACATTACTCATTGCCACCTCCTTCAAATTCATCATGTCTATATTGCGCTACGCCACCACCCGATCCGCCACCGTTTCGCCCGCCGGGATGCGCGCGCCGCGCAGCACCACGGCATCCCGCAGCGTGACGCCGTCGCCGATGCGGCAGGCACGCTCGATGTAGACGTTGGGGCCGATGGTGCAGTCCGCGCCGATGACGGTCTCCGCCTCGATGCGCAGGGGCGTGATCAGCCGCGTGCCCGGCCCCACGGTGTGCGGCGCGAGTTGCGGACGCTGGTTGCCCCGCGTCAGGTACTCGCGGTTGAGCGCCAGCAAGTCGGCGGCGTTGGTCAGCGTGAGGCGGCGGTCGATGAGGACGCCGCGCACGCGCCCCACCTCGTCGATGAGGCGCTGGATGGCGTCTTGTAGCTCGTATTCGCCGCGCGGCGACAGGGGAATCTGATCCAGGTAGGCCAGAATCGCCGGAGAGAAGATGTAGAGCGGCAGGCTGGAGATGCGCGAGGGGGCGGCTTCGGGCGGGGGCTTCTCGATGATGCGCGTGACCCACGGCCCGTCCAGCGCCACAATGCCCACGCTGCCCAACCGCTCCGGCTCCACCGGCAAGAGCGTGAGCACGCCGTTGGGACGCGGCGCCTGCCACGCCGCCATCAGCCGTTCCACGTCCGCCTCGGGGATGAGGTTGTCACACGCGGAAAGCACAAAGTCGCCGGTGATGAGGGGAGCGGCGCAGCGCAGCGCGTGGGCCATCCCCCGGCGCTCCGGCTGGTAGACGAAGCGCACGTCGGCCTCGATCTGGGCATCGCGGTGGAAGTGGCGGGTCACGTCGCGGTCTTCGGGGCTGACGACGAGGATGAAGTCATCGACGCCCTGATGATGCAGCAGCGCCATCACCCGTTCGACGATGGGGCGGCCCAGCACCGGGAGCATCGCTTTCGAGCGCTCTAACGTGATGGGATGCAGGCGCGATCCCTTGCCCGCCGCGAGGATTACGCCTTGCATAGACTCATCGTATTGCGTGTTGCGTATTGCTTAAAACACGGAATACGAAACACGCTCATCGCGGCCTCAGTCCTGGTCAATAACCAGGCCCCGATGCACGATGCGGGGGATGAAGACGTGGGCCTGCTCCAGCCCGATGTCGGCAGCGGCTTGCTGCCACGCATCGGCGAGGAGATCCTCTTCGCCGGGGCGGGTCAGCGCGAAGACGGAGCCGCCACCCCCGGCCCCCGTGAGCTTGGCCCCCAACGCGCCAGCCGCGTGCGCCACGTCGATGAGGTGATTGTTGGCCCAGCCCGCGCCCTCGGTAAAGCTGCAATAGCCCATCATCGCGTTGACGAGGCGGTGGTTAAGGTTCATCATCTCGCCGAAGATGTCCAGTTCGCCCCGGAGCAGCGCGATCTTGCCGCGCCACGCCGCTTCCCACGCCCCGCGCATAAATTCGATCATCGGGGGCGCTTCGCCGCCGGAGACAACCCAGATGGCGTGCTCCTCCATATAGCGGGCGCGCATCACGCCATGCACGTCACCGGAGTCGCGCGCGATACCGGTAGAGACGGCCACCAGCGGAAGCCCCTCCACCCACGGATCGAGGCGCTCGTAGGTGACGTAAGGCTCCTGGCCGATGGGGTTGTGGTGCAGCTTGCCGTGGTAATCCAGATACCCGATGCCGCCGAAGAGGGGCACGTAGCGGTCGGCGAAGCCACACACGATGCCCAACTCCTTCTCCTCGACGCGCTGCGCTAACTCGGCCAGCCAGTAGTCGTTGTGGAGACGCGGATCGAGGGCATAGTGAGCGCGAGCGGCGGTCAGGGTCAGCAATACCAGCAGCGAGGAGCCGCCGAGGCCGCTCTGGCGCGGCACGTCCGTCCACAGGCCCAGACGCATCCCCCGCGCCGCGACCTTCGTGCGGAACTCGGCGCTGGCGGCATACAGGCGATTGAGCGCGCCCTTCGCCAAATCGAGACGCTCGGTGTAGGGATGTGGGAAGGCGTCCCGCGCCAGTTCCTCGCGGTGCTCACAGACGAAGCCGCCCGCGTCGCGCCGCAGCCGCTCCAGGACAATCGCGTCGGCGGCGTCCACGCGGGCGCCGGCGTAGCAGTCGATGGCCGCCGAGATGGTGGCGAAGTCGCCCTCGACCGCGTCGGCGGGGTTGCCGAGGATGTTGATCCGCGCCGGGAGCGTCAGCGAGAGGGGCATAGATCAACCGGCCACGGGATGGACGTAGATCACGTTCCCTTTGGGGATGAGCAATTCCAGCCCGGTGGATTGGCGGATAATCAGATCGTAGATGTCCACACCGATGAGATTGCCTTTGAAAACCTTGCCGCTACTCACGGCTACCAGCACGGGCTTGTTTTCCAGTTCGGCAAAAAACTCGTGGGAGCGCTTGCCCCACACCTGGCTGAATTTGGTCTTGCCTGTTGCTTTGTCGTTCATTAAATCCTCCTCAATTGGTTAAAAGTTGCGAAGCATGAGTTGTAAGTTGATAAAAGTTGGTGGATTGCAAAATTGCTCAAATATTATAGAGACATCCTTTCCTGAAAGAGCTACAGGACACGCTCTTCCAGAATAATATCCGAAAGCGGTTTTCCTGCAACGTTTCCTAACCTATCCGCTAATCTGCGGCGTTCTTTCGGTGAGACCGGATCAGGTGGTATTTCTCCTATAAAATATGAGCGAATGAACCCTATGGTAACAAGCCGTTGAATTACAGCTTTGACGGATTCTGCACCAGTGTCTAGGGGGGCCGGCAAAGTCCGCATCTATAGCTCCTTTCCAATCATAGTTTATCCCAAACGCACCTATCCGTCTATGTCCGAGGTATTACTGTTCCAACCGAAACCAGCGATAGCCGTACCGCTCCAGGCGCAGTTCGCCGGAGGCCGGTTGCGCTTCCCCGGAAAACAGGTCAATGGCCTGAGCATAATCCGCCAGGTCGAGTGTGACGGTCTGCGGTTCGGCGGAGAGGTTGTTGACCACCAGCAACGTCTCGTCCTCGTGCTGACGCACGTAGGCCAGCACGGCCTGGTTGTCGAGGTCGAGGATGCGCAAATTGCCGCGTCCGAAGGCGGGATGGCGCTTGCGCTCCGCCAGCGTGTGGCGCATCCAGTTGAAGAGGGAGTTGGGATCGGCCTCCTGCGCGGCCACGTTGATTTTCTGATAGCCGTAGACCGCGTCGTCAATCACGGGATCGGTGAGTTGGTCTGCGGGGGCGGTGGAGAAGCCGGCGTTGAGGCCATCGTTCCACTGCATCGGCGTGCGGACGCCGTCGCGGTCTTCCAGCCAGATATTGTCGCCCATCCCGATTTCGTCGCCGTAGTAGATGACGGGCGAGCCGATGAAGGTGAGCAGGATGGAATTGGCAACCTGGATGCGGGCCATGTCGTTTTCGAGCAGGGGGGCCAAGCGACGGCGGATGCCCATGTTCAGCCGCATCCGGGGTTCGGGCGCGTAGAAGTCCCACATAAACTCGCGCTCCTCCGGCGTGACCATTTCCAGCGTCAACTCGTCGTGACAGCGCAGGAACGTGCCCCACTGGCAGCCTTCAGGCAGAGCGGGTGTGCGGGCCATAATCCCCTCGATGGGCGCGCGGTCGGCCTGGGCGAGCGCCATAAAGATGCGCGGCATCAGCGGGAAGTGGAAGTTCATGTGCATCTCGTCGCCCGCGCCGAAGTACGGCAGCACGTCCTCCGGCCACATATTCGCCTCCGAGAGCAGCATCGTGCCGGGCGCGTAGGCGTCCACCAGGGCGCGCAGCCGCTTGAGGTAAACGTGCGTCTCCGGCAGATTCTCGCAGTTCGTGCCTTCGCGCTCGTAGAGATAGGGCGGCGCGTCAATGCGGATGCCGTCCACGCCCTCGTCAATCCAGAATTGGAGCACGCGCATCATCGCCCGCTGCACTTCAGGATTGTCGTAATTCAGGTCGGGCTGATGGTGGAAGAAGCGATGCCAGTAGTATTGCCCGCGCACCTCGTCGTAAGTCCAGTTGGAGGGTTCGTAATCCAGGAAGATGATGCGCGTCTCGGTGTACTTCTCGTCCGTGTCGCTCCACACGTACCAATCGCGGTACTTGGCGTGCTCCGGGTGCTGCGGATCGCGCGAAGCCTGGAACCAGGGATGCTGGTCAGAGCTATGGTTGGGGATCAACTCCACCACCACTTTGAGGCCGCGCGCGTGCGCCGCTTTGACCAGCGCGCGGAAGTCGTCCATCGTGCCGTAATCCGGGTGGATGTCGGTGTAGTCGCTCACGTCGTAGCCGTCATCGCGCAGCGGCGAGGGCGAGATGGGCAGCATCCAGATCGTGTCCACGCCGAGGGCCTGGAGGTAATCCAACTTCGAGGTCAGCCCGGCCAGGTCGCCAATGCCGTCCGCGTTGCTGTCGGCGAAGGCGCGGACGAACACTTCGTAGAAAATCGCGTCTTTGTACCAGTCAGTGGTCATAAGGTCTCCTATTTCGTGTTGCGTGTTGCGTGTTGCGTAAAAATACGGAATACGCAATACAAAAGCTAATCCGGTAACTGATGCCTTTCCAACATCATCCGTCCATCATCGCGTAAATCGCCTGGCGATCCACGCGGTCAGGCAGCGGGCCGACGCGGGTGAGTTTGAGGGCGACGACTTCGCGGGCGAACCGGGCGCAGCGTTCCAGCGGCTCGCCGTCGAGCAGGGCCGCGAGGAAGCCGGCCCAGAAGGAGTCGCCGGCGCCGGTGGCGTCCACCACCTCGATCTGCTTGGCCGGGATGCGGGTCAGGCTTTGCCCATCCGAGAGCAGCAGGCCGTCGCCGCCCATCGTCAGCACGACGATCTGCGGCCCCATCGCGTGGAACTTCTCGATGTAGGCTTCGGGCGTCAGGCCCTCGCCGAGCAGGCGCTCCGCGTCATCGAGCGAGGGCTTGGTCAGCGTGGCATAGTTGAGCATCCGGGGAATCACGTCCATCGCGTCGCGGTAGTCGGGCCAAAAGCGGCGGCTGTAGTTGGGATCGAGCGAGATGAGCTTCCCGGCGTCGCGCGCGGTCTGGAAGGCTAACTCCGCTGCCGCGCGGAACGGCTCGCGGGAGAGGGGCCACGTCGAGGTGTGGACGATTTTGGCGCGGCGCACGGCTTCCAGGCTCAGTTCGCGCGGTTCCAGCTTGTAGTCGCCGTCGCGGAACGCCTCGAAGTCGGGCGTCCCCTTCGTCCGCGAGACGAAGATGACGCTGGTATGGACGCGGTGATCCATCACTAGGTAGTCGGTGTTGACGCCGGCCTTGCGCAACTCGGCCTTGATGAAGCTGCCAAACGCGCCGATGCCGGTCTTGCCGATGAAGGCCGCGCGGTGGCCGAGCTTCGCCAGGTTCACGGCGATGTTGGCCGGCGAGCCGCCCTGGTACTTCTCGAAGCGGTGCGCGTCGAACAGCGATTCCACTGTTTCCACCGAAATCATGTCAATCAGGGCTTCGCCCAGGGTCAAAACGTCAAGATCGCCTTCCGGTACGTGCATAGGGCCTCCCAATGGCAAATGGCAAATCCAAAATCCCCAATCTAAAATCAGAAGTAGAGTTCGGCCAGGGTGTCCGGCGTGATGGCGTTGGCCTCTGTCGGTTCCTCGAAGAACGGCGGGATAGGCAAAATGTGACGGTTGAGCGTGGGGAGTTTGTCCGATTCCAGTTTGGGAAGCCGCGCTTCGATGGCGCGCAGGTAGCCCTCGGCGGTGCGATCCCAACTGTAGCGCGCCAGCACGCGCTGATAGCCGGCCTCGGCGTAGCGCGCCCAGGTCGCGGGGTCGCTCGCCAGGGCGAGCAGGCCCGCGCTCGTCTCCGCCGGGTCGGTGGGGTCTACCAGGATGCCGAACTCCTGCTCGCCTTCGCGCAGGCTCTCGCTCGGCCCGCCGAACTTGGTCACGACGGCCGGGAGGCCAGCCGCGATAGCCTCCAGCGGGGCCAGGCCAAACGGCTCGTAGAGCGCGGTCAGGCAGAAGCTAGAGCGCAACTGCGCCAGGCAGCGGTATCCGGCGGCCAACTCGCCCTGCCCGCGCAGCGCGAAGAGGCTCACCTCGCCGCGCAGGTCGTGGGCGTTGATGACGGACATCAGGCTGTCGAGGACTTCCCGCTCGCTCGCGCCGGCCGCGCTGTAGTCGGAGAGCGGATCATCCAGGTAGCCGGTCACGATGACGAGGTTGGCATGTTGGCGCAAATCCGGGTTGGCGGCGAAGGCTTGCACCAGGCCCAGGTGATTCTTCTTGGCGTCCAGCCGGCTGGAGGCGACGATGCACGGCAACGCGCGCCGCTCCTCATCGAGGTCGCGGGCCAGCATCGCGTGGATGTGCGCGTGGACGGCGTCCTCCTCGGCGTAGCGGGAGTCGCGGTCGAAGATGTTCAGCGCCACGCCGGGCGGCACGACGGCGAAATGCGCGTCATTGGTCGGCTCCACCGCGCCGCGATAGGCGGGATGCGCGTACTGGTCGTACCGCTCCTGCGCCGTGCTGGTGATGTTGACCAGCGAGCGGTTCATCCCCAGGCGCTCGGCCAGGATGCGGCGGGAGAAGAAGTAATGCGCGTCCACCTCGGCGAGAGCGTCGCGGGTGACGCCCCTCTTGTCCATCTTCTGCGCGCCGAGCGAGTGGGCCGTGAAGGTGTAGGGGATGCCCGTCCGCGCCGAGAGGAGCGCCGCCGCCAGCCCGCCATCGCCGTAATGCGCGGTGAGCGCGTCGGGATTGCGGCCCTCTTCCGCGTAAAATTGGATGATGTTGGGGACCCAGTCGCGCACGAGGTGGGGCCAGAGCAATTCCTTGCGGAGGAATGTCTCTGGGCCGGCGGGCAAGCGTACAATGCGCACGCCCTCCGCGCCGGGGTAAGCATCGAAGCGGTCGGCGAACTCCGGCCATTCCCGGTCAATGATCT
>SLSP01000361.1 GCA_007130345.1 Thermoflexales bacterium | reverse complement strand
CGCGAGCAACAGTAAGCATCCGAGAATCAAGTAGCGACGTTTAACCATAGATTTCCTCCTGTTTTTATTGCGTAGTGCGTGGTGCGTATCGTATCTTGCGTTCTTGAGATGACTCTATTGGGACACGGATAAAACCTAAAAAATCCGATTTTTTAGAACCTTGATACTCCAGATAGATTTTTCGCGCGCGAATTTCATATAGGTAGTAGGTCGCGTGTGGAAAAATCGGATTTTTGGACTTTTTCAGGGGACTCTCAGATGGCTTTGCGCAACACGCGCTGCTCTTTGATGGCCTCGAAGCCCAGGCGTTCGTAGAAAGCGCGCGCGCCGGCGCGGGTGATGTTGGCCTTGACGTAGACGGCTTCGCAGCCGCGCGCGCAGCCCCAGGTCTCGGCCTTCGCCATCATCCGCCGCCCGAGGCCCTGCCCGCGATGGGCCGCATCTACCACCAGCCCGCCGACCATCACCACCGGATCGGAGAGGAGCGTGTAGTAGATGTAGATGTGCAGCCACGCGATGACATCGCCTTCTTCGTAGCCCGCCACGTAGATGGCGTGGTTGGATTGTTGCAGCAACTCGGCCATCCGCCCCGCGTAATCCATCTCATCACCGGGATACCCCAACTGCGCGCCCAGGTCTGCGATGTACAGCGCGTCATCCAATGTCGCAAATCGAATAGCAACCTCGTGCATAGCAACTCCTTGTTTGAATTGCAAATGGGTTGCTGTCACAGAGTCTTCGCCACCGCGCTACGCCGATGCCGATGGTTGAAACCATCGGCTGCCATCCGAAGGGCGTTAAACCGCCCTGGGATCGCCCTTTTGAATAGCTTTTTAACCCGTTTTAACGGGTTTTGGATAGTAGCCGTCGAATTCATTCGGCGGCGGTTGGCGCGGCGAATACTTTATGACGCTAACCAAATGGCAAATGGCAAACGACGCTTGACGCTTGACGTTTGACGTTTGACGTTTGACGCCTCACGCCTCACGCCTCACGGTTCTCTCCCCACGCCCAAAATGTGCCGGAGCGCCAAATCGTGGGTGATGTGCTCGAGGGGGGCGTGGTCATCGGTGAAGATGCGCCCGCCCGGCCGCGGCGTGACGCGATAGGCGATGGCCTGACGCGCCACTTGTCGCAGGCGCGGGTCATCCAGCAGCGGGAGATTCTCCACCAGATTATCCGGCGATGTGGGTTGGACGGTCGCCACGACAATGGCGTTGAAGCTCACCGGCACGTCGATGACGTGAATCGAGGGATAAACCTGGCCCATCGTGGCGACCAGGGCCTCGACCAGCCGCCAATCGTCTTCGGTGTGGCCCACGTTGATGGCGACGACGCCCTTCTCGGTGAGGTGGGCGCGCACTTCCTGGAAGAACTCCACCGTCGTCAGGTGCCAGGGGATATAGGGCAGCCGATACGCATCCACCGCCACCACGTCGTAGCGCGCGGCGCGCTGATGCAGGAACGCCCGCCCATCGGTGACGTGCGCCGTGAGGTTAGGGTACGTCATCCCGAAATACTCCCGCCCCACCGCCACGATCTCCGGGTCGATCTCGACGCCGTCGATGGGGATGGGGCCGTAGATTTCGGTATATTGCGCCGGGGTGGTGCCCGCCGCCAGCCCGATGACCAGCAGGCTGCGCACGGCTTCTGGCGGATGCGGCGCGGCATTGAAGTACGGCGCGATAAGGTAGTAGTCCCAGGGGCCGCCGGTGAGCAGATAGCCCTCCGGCATCACCACCGAGTGGATACCCTGGCCCTCGTTGAGCAGCAGATGGCGCTCGCCGTTCTCCCGATCCACCACCTGGATGAAGTTGTAGGCGGATTCGCGCTCTTCTACCAGGCCCGCTACCGGCTTGATCGCCCCCGGCTGGAGGGCGAAGAGCGCGGCGACGATCAGCACCGTCCACGCCAGCGCCCAGAATCGCCGGCGATGCGCGCGCCACAGGCCCCACAAGCCCATCAGCAGCGTCACCAGAGCCAGCGTCAGGAACGTGCGGCGCGTGCCGAGTGTGGGAATCAGCACCATGTTGGGCAGGAACGTGCCGATGAAGCTCCCTAGCGTCGAGACGGCGTAAATCCGTCCCGCCGTCGCGCCGGACGCGGCCACATCTCGCATCGAGAGGCGGATGACAAACGGCGAGATGCACGCCAACAGCGTCACCGGCACGACAAACAGGATCAGCACAAAGATGAACGGCCCGGCAATCAGGCCGATGTTCCACGCCAACATCCCCCGCACCGCCACCCGGAGGATGGGCCGCGCCAGCAGCGGGATCACGGCGATGGTCAATCCGGCGGCGGCTATTATCGTGTAGAGCGTGGCGGCGTGGGGCGAGCGGTCGGCCCACCGCCCGCCGATCACATAGCCCGCCGAGAGGTACAGCAGGATCAGGCCGATGATGGCCGTCCACACCACCTCGGTGGTGCCGAAGGCGGGGGCCAACAGCCGCGCTGCCGCCAGTTCCAGGGCCAGAGAGACCAGCCCGCCCATAAAGGCCGCGAACAGATCGGGGGTACGCTTGGATGCCGGGCGCGTGTCCCAGCTGTGTTCTTTAGCTGAAGTCATAGCCCTATTATAAAATCCCAT
The DNA here is from genome assembly GCA_007130345.1 of Thermoflexales bacterium. Taxonomy (GTDB): domain Bacteria; phylum Chloroflexota; class Anaerolineae; order B4-G1; family SLSP01; genus SLSP01. The sequence goes on along the minus strand of SLSP01000361.1, from coordinate 214 downwards.
GCCCACAGCGCAACTCGGATTTAGGGCACTGTTTATCCGCCGGATTTGGCAAGCCGGTGGGAGCCTGGCACACTAGTACAGCGCGGCACAAATAACTCCCCAGTTTAATTTGCTCCAAGGGGAACGTCAGTTCCCCGGTTCGCCGCGTAGTCGCGGATCTGACGATCCGCTCTGAGCGGGGCTAACTGGGGAGGGACTTCCGCCGCGCTGTACT
>SLSP01000179.1 GCA_007130345.1 Thermoflexales bacterium | reverse complement strand
GCCGGTGCGCGGATCGGTATCGACGCGGTAGAGCACGCGCTCGCGGGCGGGGAGGTCGGCGGGGAAGGCGGCCAGCAGGGTGCGGTGTAGTTCGTAGGGGTTGGCGATCTCTTTTTGCACCGCGCGGTTCCTGGGATTGAGGATTAAGCGGGAGAGGTACATAGGTTATCCTCCATTGCGGTTTCGGGTATAGGAATAAACGTCGTGGTCACGCGGCGCGGCGCGAAGGTGCGCTCGGCGAAGGAGAGCGGTTGGTCGGGGCGGACTTCGGAACCGGCTTCATCTTCCAGCACCAAGCGCAGGCGTTCCGGTAGCTTTTGGGAATCGCGTCCTAGCCAGGGATACGCGCGCAGTGCTTCCAGGAGCGATGCGTTTTCTCGCAGGCCATCCGCCAGCCAGACCGGTTCGCCCGGCACGAAGGCTTTACGGCCCAGATACAGCGGCCAAACCGGATCGTGCAGCGCAGCGTGGAGGGCGTGTAACAGGTCCAGGTTGGCGCCTTCAAATCCAACCAGGAAGGCGGCGTCGGCGAGGTAGTAGCGGTTGGAAGGTTGGGTGGGCTTGATGCCGCCGCTGGCTTTGAGTACTTGTTGCGCTACGTGATAATCACGCGCCATAATACCTTCCCGGTCGGCGCGCGCCCCCATCTTCAGCGCGGCCAGATCATCTATCGCGGCAGTGCGCGGGCGTCCGAGCGCGGCGCAGAGCAGGCCCACGACGCCGCTTTTAGAGGGTTCCAGCCCCGTATCGCGCACCTCGAAGCGGCTTTGCACGCCCCAGGATTGCAACGGCCCGGCGAGGCGGAGTAATAGCGTGGGCATGGTCACGCCTCCTTCGGCAACGACTCCATCACCGCTTGAATCCAGGCGTCGAGATCGGCGACCTGGGCGTCGTTCAGCGTGGTCAACTCCAATCCTGGGGCGAGAACGGCGGCCTGCTGAACCGAACTAGTCCCATAGACTGAGAGCAATTGCTCGGCCCAGTATTTCTCCACCGCCGCGACCGAAGGCCCAACCAGGCCGGAATCCCCGCGCGGGCGTACCGGCTGCTCGAAGGCGTTTGCCAGCGACCAGGCGAAGCCGCCCTCGCGGGCTACCGCCAGCCGGAAGCTCGGCGGGTTGTGTGCCGCGAATGAGTTCTGCTTGCCGGTGGGGATCGCCTCGACGGCGCGCAGGAACGCCTCGACTGTGCGGCGGGCCAGCGCCACGTCGTCATCCAGGTTCTTGAGCAGTTGCCCCCAGTCCAGGCGGGCGTAGCGATAGAAGCACGCGCTATCAAAGCCGGTGAAGCCCATCATTCCCGCGCCGGTCTCAGTATTTTCCTCATCTTGCCGGAGCAGTTCATCCACCGCTGTGTAGAAATCCATCTCCATCGTAATCCGGTGGGTCGAAAGGGCGTGGGCGACTTGACAGGCAGCATTGAGGTTCAGGTTGGGCTTCTCGGCCAACATTCGCCCAAAGAGCGCGATGTCGGGCGCGCTGGTGACGTTCTGATTTCGTTTCGTCAACTCGCGGCAGAGCTTGGTGAGCAGCTTGCTATCCTTCATTAGAAGCGCGTCCCAATTTTCAAGCAGCGCGGCGGTGATGGTATCGATCTCTTCCGCGCTGATATATAACAATACTGCGGTGCGCAACGTATCCTGGGCATCTTCAGGCGGGTTGTATTTGGCATCGAACTTGCTCAGATAGCCGGGGACAAAGAATTCCAGCACATTCTGAATTTCCTCGGCGGATTTGCCGGCTGGCTCTAATGCCTCGCGCAGTTGGCGCGTGACCCATCGCGTGCGCGTGCCTAATTCCACGCCGGTGGTCTCGGCGAAGACCGGGGCTTCACGGATAGCGCGCTTGAGACACTGCGATGAGATGCGCGCGCGACGCGCGCCGCCGAATTCGCAATCTTTGGGGTTGCCGGTGTCATCCCGGTTCAGATTCGAGGGGGCAAAGTTCTGCAACAGATGGACTTCGATGTACAAAGATTTGTTAGACATGGTTTTTTTCTCCTGTTTAGAAGTGAGTGAGTGATCAACTGCGCCATCAGGCGACTTTATGCTATAATCAAGACATAGGTCCAAGAACAAAAGGAGCGTCCTATGTTTCAAGCACAACGGTTAAGTTTTGCCGAACTCAGTCGGCGGTTACAGGAATATGAGCATACGCATGGTTTTTCTACCATTGAATTTTACCGGCGTTTTGAGAGTGGTGAATTAGGCGACGCCGAAACCTGGCTCCGTTGGGCGGGGCTGTATCATCTATATCTGACCTCTATGCCGGTTCAACAGGCATTGTAGTTTTAGTATCAAGTCGTTTCCCCTGCATTTCCCTCCTTTTTCTCGTGTCCCCAGAAGGCATACGCCCAGGCGCGTTGCACGTAACGGTCAGCGTGTCCCCAAGCTAAGACATCGCCAAAAAGCTGCTGCCAGTTGATGGGAATGTCTTTGGACTTGAGATAACTGATCGCTTGCCGTAGATAGAAGTGCAAATCCTCAGTATCGGCGGCCAGTAGCGCGGTGAAGCGCCGCTCGATGGCCGTTTGATCGTTCTCCCCTTGCGCCGCGCGCTTGAAGGCCGCGCCCAAATTGCCCGTTCCGCCTTCTTTGGGATGGTAGGCGAAGAGCGCGGCGGTCAAGTACAGCGTGGCCTCGTACCAACGCGAGGTATTCTCCGATACGAACCGCGCGACGTAGGGGAACATCGCCGGTTCCGTGCCGGGATCGCGTCCCAGGCCGCGCCGCAAGGCGGCGAAGGCCGCGCGCTCGTCTTTCGATTCGCGCAGGGACTCCAGATAGGTGATGAAGGGATATTGTTTGTCCAT
>SLSP01000139.1 GCA_007130345.1 Thermoflexales bacterium | reverse complement strand
GCGATGTCGGGGTAGACCTGCAAACCGAGCATCTCGCCGCCTTTGGGGTTGACGGGGTAGATCGGCCCGGTGTAGCCGTGCTCTTTGAGATTACGCACCACGCCATAGCTCAACTTGGCGGGATCAGCGCTGGCGCCGATCACGGCGACGCCCTGGGGGTTGAAAAAGTAATCCAGTACTGATGTCATAGCTGCTCCTTGGTTCGTTACGAGTATTGCCGTCATGATACTCAAATTGAGGGCGGTTGTCTAATGCCGCGTTGTCTGATTGGACAAGAGGGATGTCACGCTTGCGTCGAGTTAGGGGATGCGGAGGGTTGTCTCTTGTGGAAATTCGGCTATAATGGTAGGTAAGGATTCGGTATGGCAGGAGGCGCTATGACGGATAAAGGTGAAAAAGAGAGCAAATTGATTCGGATGCAGAAACTGCGACGTGCTGTGGGTCGCTTGCAGAATATCCGTTCCAGTGGCGAGACATTCCCCGTTCGCAAACAGTCTTGGCTGGCGCGTCTGAAAGATCGCCTGGGTTTGGGAGGGGTCAAAGAATCGTCGGACGTGTCTTGACGTGATCTGTGCATGAAAAACAGCGCGGAAACCGCGCTGTTTTTTTGTTGGACGAGAGGGCGTCGTGCTTGCGTCACCACCACAGCAGAAAGACGTTCTGCGCCGAGGTTGAGACTTCCCCATATAGCACATCCACCTGGACGATAATCTGGGTGCCAGATTGCCCTGAGGTCACGGGGATATTGGTTTGATAGAATCCCCGATGGTTCGTTGAGGCGGTATCCTGGCCTTCGGCAAGCGTCTCTCCGGCGGGGGACACAAACTTGATGATGACCTGGGCGCCTTCTACTGGTTCGCCGCGATTGTCTGTCACCAAGACCGACACGGTCTGATCCTGCTTCTGGCTCATCACAGAGTATCGCAAAGAGACGACCGCCCGCAGCGCCGTGATCTCCACTTCTGCAACGGGGTCGGTTTCGATGCGCCCGCCTTGTTGTGGCACGAGGGCCTGGGGGGGGATCTGGTCTTTGTAGATGCTGACGTACAATTCTCCCATGTTCGCAATGCGCACAGCGGAGGCCGGATCACCGGGATGCCATTCGATCTTGATGCGTTGGAAATACTGGACGATCTTACCATCTTCATAATGCGCGCTGGTGATCGGATAGCCGAAAACATCCAGCCCGCCCCGCTCATTGTAGAAGTCCAGGAAGGCATACACTACCGTGTGCCCGGTTTGTGGGAAAAAGACTCGCCGCCGCGAGCGGGTGGTGGGGGGCGTAACCGGCGGATGCCGGAATCTCAACTCATCACCCAGGAGGCCCAACTGCACTTTGTACGGGTCTGGATTGTCAGGGTGCCATCCCATCCGCGCGTTCTGGAAATACTGTACCAGAATCCCGCGATCCACAAAAGGTGCCGTAATGGGATACCCGAAGACTTCCAGGCCACCGTTTCGGTTGAAGAACTCCAGGAAAGCACCTCTTACCCAGTGCCCGGTTTCTTCAAAAAACTGTTCCTCTGCTTGTGCCAAGCCGGGCTGAGGCCAGGAGAAGGCCATAAGAAGGGCGAGAGTTGAGAGGATACTTACCTTTATATACCACTGGATTGACTTCATAGCTTCTCGCCTGTACTCTCTAGAATTTGCATAGCACACACCCGATACTGATAGCGACAACTCGCTGTATATCTATTGTACTCGAAAATGGGGCTTTATGCAATGGTACTTTTGAGGGGGAGAAGGGCCAATCTCAGGTGCGTTTACCGCGCGCATCGAAGGGGTTGGGTAAAACAGTACGAGGGGGCGGTTGGCCCCCTCGTAAGTTTGCGTGAATTCCACGACCTACTTAGTTTCGCGGTACAAGACGTGCTTGCGCACCACCGGATCGTAACGTCGCAACTCCAACCGTTGGGGATCGTTGCGGCGGTTCTTCTCGGTATGGTAGATGTGCCCGCTTTCCGTGCTCTTCAACTTGACCAAAATACGAACGCCCTTTTTCTTCGCCATAGCTCCTCCTGATTCTGCCCGACACGCCCGCGCGTCAGCGTGAGAATTTTTATAGGGTTAGGTCATTATAACGGGCTTTGCGGGCCTGTCAAGCAGATTTCTGCGCATCCCAATGGCTCATTGACTTTTCACATAGGCTATGGGAGAATGGTTTCTGAAGAGATCAAGAGCTGCTGTGTGATCTACAAGTGCGATGCACACCCATTAGAAGGAGAACCATGCAAAACGATATAGACCGCTTGATGCAAGCCCGCGACCTCGACGCGCTGTTGGTCGGCGGGAAGGTGTTGGGGAATCCTCCGTTGATTTATCTGCTCAAGGGCGCGCGCTTGACACACGCCACGCTGGTCAAGAAGCGTGGCGCAGCGCCGGTGCTCATCGTCAGCCCGATGGAGCGCGAGGAGGCCGAGGCCGCCGGCTACCCGACGCGCCTCGCCACGCGCTACGATTACGCCGCGCTCCTCCGCGAGCACGGCGACGCGTTGTTGGCTTCGGTGGCGTACTATCGCCGCATCTTCGATGACCTGGGCGTGACGGGGCGCGTAGGCTTCTACGGCTATACCGACCAGGGGGCCGCGTACACGCTGCTCTCTGCGCTGGATGCCGCGCTCGCCGAGATCGAGGTGGTGGGCGAATTCGACGACAACATCCTCCAGGCCGCTCGCGCCACGAAGGAACCGGGTGAGGTGGCCCGCATCCGCGAAGCGGGACGGCGCACCGCGGATATCGTCCGCCAGACCGTGGCCTTCTTGCAGGGGCACGCCGTCGCCGCCGACGAGACGCTGCGCACCGCCGAGGGCCGCGTCCT
>SLSP01000549.1 GCA_007130345.1 Thermoflexales bacterium | reverse complement strand
GGAAAAAAACATGACAAGAAACTCGCGGATGAGAGCGGCTATCAATTCCCCCCAGGCAGTACCTTAATCCAAGACACCGGTTTTCAGGGCTTTAAACTCGCGGGGGTGGCGATCTTGCAACCGAAAAAGAAGCCCAAGGGCAAGGAGTTGACTGATTTTGAGAAACACATAAATCATTGGGTCTCCACATTGCGAATACGCGTAGAACACGCCATCGGAGGCATTAAACGGTGTCGTATTGTTAAAGACCAGATGCGCAACTGGCGGGCGGGTTTTCGAGACCGCATTATGGGCATTTGTTGCGGGTTACACAATTTCCGACTTAGGTTTCGTCCTTGGCGATATAAACCTGTACAGTTGAACTTCTTGGCCTATTGTTAATCGATATAATGTCTACTGACAACTCTACCTCGTCTTATTCCTCAATCCCACCACTAGCGGGCCAGCACGATGTCCAGATCGCGCCACGCCCACCCGCGTAAAATGTACCGCGCTTGCAGCACCGGGAAGGCGTACTCCAGGCTGTACAGCGTGTCGTCGTAGGCCACCTCGCCCCCGCCGACCGCGCGCACCAGGGTATCCACCGGATCGCGCAGCATTGCCAGCCCGTTGATCCCCATCCCCGCCACCAGGCACACCAGCGCGAGCGCCAGCAGCCCCTATGTACGCAAACCCTACACTGTAGCAGTATAGCACAAACCAACCATTTGTCAGAGATGACTCTACTGAAAGAACCCTAAAAAATCCGAACACATTACGGATTACAAAAATCTCAACCACAAAGCGAGGGACAAATGAAAGAAAACTTGGCTGTCCAAGCGGTGATTTTCGATAGCGAGGTATTGGGGCCGACTTTTGACTTCGCGCAAGCGCAAACCCTACGCGAGCGGTATTTTCAGGCGCAGGTGGCCGCACACGGCATCCCGGTGAAGCCGGGGCTGCGCGAGTTGCTGGACTGGCTGGACGCGCGCGGGATAGCGAAGGCGGTCGCCAGTTCGACGGGGCGGGCGGGCGTGCTGGCGCGGCTGGACTTAACCGGGCTGCGCGCGCGCTTCCCGGTGCTGGTCGGCGGCGACGATGTAACGCGGAGCAAGCCCGCGCCGGACATTTTTCTGCGGGCGGCGGAGTAGTTGGGGCACGCGCCGCCGCGCTGCATGGTGCTGGAAGACTCCGAAAGCGGGAGCCAGGCGGCGCGCGCGGCGGGTATGCTCTCGGTGATGGTGCCCGATCTCAAGCCCCCTACCCCAGCAACGCGCGCGATGGCCTATCGCGTGCTGGATTCGCTGCGCGAGGTGCCAGCATTGCTACGCGAGTGATCGCCTCCGGGGGGTAGCTCGCGCGTAGGTCGGATTGGCAATCCGACCTACAGCCCACGTCCCCGAGCCGAGGACTCTGAGCTTTGGCTCGCAAAACGGTTACACTTGTCCTTTGGGGCAGTTTGAATCCCAGAGTTGCCCTGTGTGTTGCGGTACATGCAACACGCCCCCTCTATCCTGAGAATAAATCTCAAGCGATGGAGGTAGGACATGCCGTTCTGGAGCAAGAAACACGGGGAGTTCGAGGCGATTGACCGGATCATTCACCAACAGCCGGGCATCAAGCCCGCGCAGATTGCCGCGCACCTGGGCGTAGCGCGCTCGACTATCACGCGCCGCCTGCCGAGCTTGGAAGAGGCCGGCTTCCTCTACAGCGAGGATCGGCGCGGCGGGTTATGGCCGTTCAAGCGGAAAAAATAGGAGTCGATGATGGAACTGTGCAAGTTTCCACAGAAACCCCGCTGAATTTTCAGATTCCCGCATACGTGTTGCGGAATTTGGATAAGGTTTATGTTATGATAGAAGCAATTGCAACCGAGGAGGTGTTTATGTCCACAAGAGCATCCAATAAAGCCGCGCGACTTTTGCAGATCGAGGCGCTGTTATTGGCCCATCCCGAAGGATTGACGTCGGCAGACATCGCGCGCAAATTACAAGTGCATCGCTCGACCATCGGGCGCTATCAAGCTGATCTTCCCAAGCATATCTACCTTGACGACTTGGATGGCGATCGCTGGAAAATCGACCGGGACGCTTATCTGGTCAAGGTGCGCTTCACGATGCACGAGGCGCTGGCGCTGCATCTGGCGGCCCGGCTGATGGCGACGCACACGGATAAGCACAATCCCCACGCGGCGGCGGCCCTGCGCAAGATCGGCATCGCGCTCGAAAGTTTGGCTCCGTTTATCTCCGAGCACGTCAAGACCTCGGCTGACGTGATGGACGATGCGGCCCGTCGCCACGATCCTGTGTATCTGGACGTGTTGGAGACGCTGACGCGGGCCTGGTCGCTAGGACGCAAAGTCGCGCTCAAGCACCAGATGCCCGATGGGCAAGTGTTCTCCTACACCTATGCTCCGTACTTCATCGCGCCTTACGCGGTGGGGCAAACGGCGCACGTCATCGGCTGGCGGGAGCCGCCGGGCGCGCTGCGCACCTTCAAGGTCGAGCGCATCCGATCCATCAAGCTGCTGGATGACGCTTATACTATCCCGGCAGACTTCGACGCGCGCGCCCTACTGACCGATGCCTGGGGCATCTGGTACACTGAGCGAGAGCCGGTGGAAGTCTGCCTGCGCTTCCATCATCGGGTAGCGCAGCGAGTACAGGAAACCCAGTGGCATCCAAGCCAGGAGATGACGCCCCAAACGGATGGCGCGCTGCTGTGGCGCGCGCGCATCGCCGAGCCACGCGAGATGCTGCCCTGGATTCGCGGGTGGGGCGGGGATGTGGAGGTGCTCGCGCCGGCGTCGCTGCGCGCGGAGCTAGAGCGCGAGGTGCGGCG
>SLSP01000119.1 GCA_007130345.1 Thermoflexales bacterium | reverse complement strand
GTCGAGGGGATCCGGCGGACGGAGCGTGTCCAGCGGCAGGAAGGTGGCGCGTCCGGCCCGCTCGCGCTTGAGCCATTCGATGGCGGCCTGGGCGTCTTCCCACCGCTCGGCGATGATGTCCTGTAACTGCCCGCCGAGCGCGGTCTCGATAGCCATGTCAAGCTCTGAGGGGACGCGCACCAGCGAGGCGAAGGTTCCGGGCAGGCCGCCTAACTTGCCGCGCTCGGCGGCTTGCTGCACGGCGCGGACGCCGGCGTAGAGTCCCGCGCCCTCGGCGTGCAGGCGTTCCAGCGCTTCCAGCCGGGCCGCGACCTGTTCCAACGCGGCTTCTTGCTTGCTCACCTGCCGGCGCAGGGTCTCGCGCTCGGCGCGGGCGGCTTCGAGCGCCGCTTCCAGCCGCTCCGCTTCCGCCTGCGCCGCCGCGACCTCGGCTTCGGCTTCGGCCAGCACGCGGCGGGCGGCCTCGACGGCCTCCTGCTGCGCGTGCCGGCGCTCTTGCGCGGTGTCCAGGGCTTGCTGCACCTGGGTCACGCGCTGCGCCAGTTGCGCCAGCCGCTCGCGGCCTTGCTCGATGCGGCTCTGGCGGTCGGCCAGGCGATGGCGGCTCTGAAGGGCCTGGGATTGCGCCTCGTTCTGGCGGCGGAGGAGCGCCTGCCGCTCCGTTTGCCACGCGCGGTAGGCCGCTTCGGCCTCAGCGAGACGGGCGCGCTCGGCTTCGAGACGCTCCGCTACCTCGGCCATCTCCGCTTCCAGCGCGGCCACGTCCTCCACCTCGCCTTCCCGCGCCGAGCGCAACGGCACGAGATGGGCGCGGCTCTCTTCCTGGCGTTCTTGCATCTGCCGCTGGCGCTCACGGGCCACGGCCAACTCGCGCTGGTGCTGTTCGGCTTCGGCGTGCTGCGCGCTGCTCTCACGGTGGAGGGCGGCCAGTTGGGAGCGCAACGCCGTCAGCCGATGGCGTTTTTCGGCGATTTCCTCGGTGATGCCCTCACTGTGCTCCAGTTGATGGAGGGCCTTATCCTCGCGGTAGGCCACGCGCTGGCGGGCCTGATCCAGTTGGCTCAGCGCCTTGCCCCAGCGGAAGCCGTACCAGACGCGCAGGATGCGGTTCAGTTCTGTTGAAAGCTCCGCGTGCTGCACGGCGCGCTCGGCCTGGCGCTCTAACCGGCGCAGTCGCGGTTCGATGTCGCCCACAAGGTCGTAAATGCGCTCCAGGTTGTGGCGGGTGTCTTCCAGCCGTCCGACGGCGTCCTCGCGGCGGGTGCGGTACGGCGCGATGCCGGCGGCCTGCTCGAAGAGGGCCAGCCGCTCTTGGGGCCGCAGCGCCAACACCTGATCGACAAGTCCCTGCCCGATGATGAGGTAGGCGTCGCGTCCTAGCCCGGCCCGGTCGAGCAGATCGCGCAGATCGCGCAGGAGCACCTTGCTCCCGTTGAGCAGATATTCGGTCTTGCCGTCGCGGTAGGTGCGGCGTTCCACAATCACTTCGGCGAAGTCCACCGGGAGCCAGCCCTCGCTGTTGTCGAAGGTGATGGCGACGCGGGCCATCCCGGCGCGGGCGCGTTTGGAGCTTCCGGTGAAGATCATATCGGTGTTGGTGCGGCCCCGGATTTCGGTGATACGCTGTTCGGCCAGCGCCCAGCGCACGGCGTCGGCGACGTTACTCTTGCCGCTGCCGTTCGGCCCGACGATGGCCGTAATCCCGGTGGGGAAGAGCAGATTAAGCGAATCGGCGAACGACTTAAAACCCTGGACATCGATTTGTTTTAGTTTGGGCATGAATTCTCCAATGGATGGATGAAGCGGTATCTGTAACGGCTGCGTCTCATAAGCAAGCTCTAAGCCCCCGTCCCCGGGGGCGACTAAGCGATCATCGCTTGCCGGAACCGTCCCCGAGACGGGGACTTCGAGCTATTTTTTCCGGTTTACGCGACGCGCAATTTGTTGGGGGAAACGAGTGCGGTGGCGTCATCAGCCGCAGGAGATACTCGCGCTCGACGCGCCGCGTCGCCTGGATGGCCCGGCGTTTGCGTAAGGCGCGGGGCAAGCCGAGCATCCCCGCCGCGAGGCCGCGCAGGGTGGCGCGGGCTGCGGCTCCGCGCCACGCGCGCGCGGCTTCGAGCGCCAGCTTGACCTGCGCGCCGATAACGTCTCGGCGATGGTCGCGCCACAGGTCGGCGGGGTAGTTCTTAGCGAGCGTCCACAGGCGGTTGCGGGCGTCATAAAACGAGGCGGTCGCGCCGCCGCCGGACGCTTTGAGCTTGTGATAGACCACGGCGCGCGGCTGATAGAGGCAACGCCAGCCCGCGAGTTGCGCCCGCCACGCCAGATCGACGTCCTCGAAGGAGAAGAAGAAATCGTCGTCCAGCAGCCCCACCGCGTCCAACAAGGTCTTGCGATACGCCGCGCTCCCGCCGCACGCGCTGAAGACGTAGGCCGGCGCGTCAAACTGGCCCACGTCCTGCTCCCAAACTCCGCGATTGTGCGCCATCCCATCCAGCGTGACGTAATCGCCAGCGGTATGGAACGTATCGCGCTGGTCGAAGAGCAGCATCTTGGAGGCCACAAATCCCGCGTCGGGGTAATCCGCGAAGGCGCAGGCCAGTGAGTCTAGCCAATCCGGCGCAACCGCCGTGTCATTATTGAGGAGCACCTGGTACGTCCCCCGCGCCTGGCGGAACCCGGCATTGCACGCGCCGGTGAAGCCGCAGTTGCGCTCCAGGGCGATGACCTGCACTTCGGGGTAGCGTGCCAGCACCTCGAAGGTCGCGTCGGTGGAGGCGTTATCCACCAGCAATACTTCGAAGGCGTCAAGCGTCTGG
>SLSP01000445.1 GCA_007130345.1 Thermoflexales bacterium | reverse complement strand
TGGAACGACGGCCTCGATATGGCCCCGGAGCGCGGCGAGAGTGTGGCCTTCACCGCGCTCTACGCCGGGAATCTGCGCGAACTGGCCCGGCTCGCCCGGCAGTTGCTGCAAACCGGCGTGCATCAGACCGCGCTGGCCGTCGAGTTGTTGCCGCTGCTCGACACGCTGGCTTCGCCGGTGGATTACGCCTCGGTGGCAGATAAGCAAGCCCGGCTCCACACCTACTTCGACAGCGTCCAGCCGACGCTCTCCGGCAAGCAGACGCCGGTGGCGCTGGACGCCCTCGCCGCCGACCTCGACGCGAAGGCGGACTGGCTCACGGCGCAGTTGCGGGCGCAGGAATGGCTCACGACCGCTGCGGGCGACGCCTGGTTCAACGGCTACTACGACAACGACGGGCAGCGCGTCGAGGGCGAGCATCCCCTCGGCGCGCGGATGACGCTCACGGGCCAGGTCTTCGCGCTGATGGCGGACGTGGCGACCGACGCGCAGGCGGCGGACATTATCCGCGCCGTGAATCACCATCTCTACGACGAGCGCGTGGGCGGGCCGCGCCTCAACACCGACTTCGGCGAAGTGCTGCACAACCTGGGCCGCTGCTTCGGGTTCGCCTACGGCCACAAGGAGAATGGCGCGATGTTCACGCACATGGCCGTGATGTACGCCAACGCCCTCTACCGGCGCGGCTTCATCCGCGAGGGCTATCGCGTCTTCGACGGCATCTACCGCCACTGCCAGGACTTCGCCCGCAGCCGGATGTATCCCGGCCTGCCGGAGTACGTCACCCCACGCGGGCGCGGCGTCTACCCGTACCTCACCGGCTCGGCGAGTTGGTACTTGCTCACGCTGCTGACGGAAGCCTACGGCGTCCAGGGGCAATGGGGCGACCTGCGCCTGGCCCCGCGCCTCGTCCGCGAGCAGTTCGATAGCGAAGGCCGGGCCTGCGGTGAGCCGAGTCGCACCGCCGCCGTCCACACCCTCTTCGCCGGGCAGACGCTGGACATCATCTACCGCAACCCGGCCGGCCTGGACGCGGGCGAGTACATCATCGCCGCCGCCGCGCTGGATGGCGTCGCGCTCCCCCTCACCCCCGGCGCAGAAATCATCATCCCGCGCGCAACTCTCGCCGCGCTGGATGCAGGCGTCACACATCGGCTTGAGGTCACGTTGCAAGCGCGTCCCGCAGCGGAGACTTCCGAAGTCTTACCGAAAACGTGCTAAATTTCGGGGACTCTCAAAGACTTCGGAAGTCTGGCCTCCAATATTGAGAAGATACAGAGTTTTAGGCTTTCTTTGCGCCTTTGCGTTAAAAATTAGTGAGGAAAACCATGCCCCTCGAAACCCTACTCGAAATCCGCGATTATACCGGCGACGGTTATCGCCCCCTGATTGACTTCGGCGCGTGGCGCGTGGCGATCTTGCGCGCGTGCGACGACCTGCGGCCGGAGAATCTCGCCACGATGCAGCGCCACGACGCGACCGACGAGGTCTTCGTGCTGCTCGCCGGGCAGTGCCTCCTCTTCTTCGGCGAAGGCGCGGACGCCGTGACCGCCATCCACGCGGTAGAGATGGAACCGCTCAAGCTCTACAACGTCAAGCGCGGCGCGTGGCACACGCACACCCTCAGCGCCGACGCGACCGTGCTGATCGTCGAGAACGTGGATACGAACGACGCCAACTCGCCGCTCCTCGCGCTCACGGCGGGGCAGCGGGAGGAGCTTGTGCAGTGGACGCGCAAGCTGTGGAAGCCAGAGGAAACAATTTAGGGGCACAGAGATACACAGAGATTCAACATAGAGACACACAGAGATTTTCAGTGAGGGCTGTTGGATTCTGGTAACACTTCAGTTTTGTGGGTAAACCGCTCAAGAAATAGCTCCAAGTCCCCGTCTCGGGGACGGCTCAAGGAAGTACTACCGGTCTAACCGCCCCCGGGGACGGGGGCTTGGAGCGTACTTATGGAATTGACCTGTTACATTAGACCCTGACAAGCACAATAGGAGACTTACCTGTGAAAATGCTACATTACCTGCTGCTCATTTCCATTGCCGTTAGCCTGCTCGCGGCCTGCGCGCCGCCGACTACGCCGCCCGAACCGCCGCCCGAACCGCCGCCGCTAGAAGACGACCCGCTCTACCTCGATCCCCAACAGCCCATCCCGGCGCGGGTGGCAGACCTGCTCGCCCGGATGACGCTCGCCGAGAAGATCGGCCAGATGACGCAGGTGGAGAAGAACAGCATCCAGCCGCCGGCGGTCACGACCTACGCCATCGGCAGCATCCTCAGCGGCGGCGGCGGCTATCCCACGCCTAACACGCCCGACGCCTGGGCCACGATGGTCAACGCCTACAAGACCGCCGCGCTGGATACCCGCCTCGGCATCCCGCTCATCTACGGCGTGGACGCCATCCACGGGCATCACAACCTCGTGGGCGCGGTCATCTTCCCGCACAAGGTGGGCCTGGGCGCGACCCGCAACCCCGACCTCGTCCGCCGCACCGCCGAAGCGACCGCGCTGGAAGTCGCCGCCACCAGCATTGACTGGAACTTCGCGCCCGTCGTCGCCGTCCCGCGTGACATCCGCTGGGGCCGCGCCTACGAAGCCTTCGGCGAGGACACGGCCCTCGTCACCGAGTTGGCGACCGCGTATCTCGAAGGGCTGCAAGGCGCGCGCCTCGCCGATCCGCACACCATCCTGGCGACGCCCAAGCACTTCGTGGCCGATGGCGAGACCACCTGGGGCAGTTCCACCACCGAGGATTTCAAGCTGGATCAGGGCGTCACGGATGTGGACGAGGCCACGCTGCGCGCCGTCCACCTGCCG
>SLSP01000176.1 GCA_007130345.1 Thermoflexales bacterium | reverse complement strand
TCCGTTACCCCCTGCTCCGCCGCGATTTCCCCATCACCCATTACCCCTTACCCATCACCCCCTCTCCCCATCACCCCTTCTCCCAAAACCGCCGCCCGATCTCCTCCCCTAGCCGCTCCCGCAGCTTCGCCAGCGGGACGCGCTCGACGATGGGGCGCAGGAAGCCCTCGACGATGAGGCTTTCGGCCTGGGGACGCGGCAATCCGCGCGCCTGGAGGTAGAAGAGCTGCTCCGGGTCGAGGCGCGAGACGGTCGCGCCGTGGCTGCATCGCACGTCGTTGGCCCAGATTTCCAGGCCGGGGATGGCGTGCGCGCGCGGTTTGACCTCCACGCCGGGCGGGACGAGCAGCAGGTTGTGGTTCGCCTGATAGCCCTCCGTGCCCTGCGCCCCCGGCTCCACGCGGATCATCCCGTAGAAGACGGTGCGCGCCGCATCCCGCAGCACGTTGCGATAGAGCAGGTCGCTGAACGTCTCCGGCGCCTGGTGATGCTGGTACGTGCTTTGGTCGAGTTGCTGCCCGGCGTGGGCGAAGGTGAACCCGTGCATCAGCGCGCGCGCGCCCGGCGCGATCAGGTTGCTGCGCAGGAATTCCTTCGAGACGCGGCTGCCGAGCGCGGCGTTGACCCACACCAGATTCGCGTCCCGTTGCAGGTGCGCCTCCTGCACGCTGACGGCGTACCGCTGCTCGCCCCAGTGTTGCAGGCTCACGTAGCGCACCCACGCCCCCGCCTCCGCGTAGATTTCCACCACGTCGGCGTTGAGTTCCGGCCCGGCCTCCTGCGAGATGCGGTCTTGCAGCAGCGTGACGCGGCTCCCGGCCTCGGCGATCAGCAGCGTGTGATGCAGGCCCGCGCCGCCCTCTCCGTTGTAGGCCGTCAGCGTTTGCAGCGGACGCTCCACCCGCGCTCCCGCCGGCGCGTAGACGAACGTGCCGCTCGTCCACAGGGCCGCGTGGAGCGCCGTGAACTTGTTGAAGTCCGGGCGGGCGATCTCGCCCCGCATCCAGTGGCGGCGGATAAGCTCCGAATGCTCGCGCAGGGCCGCGTGCAAATCCGCAAAGACCACGCCCTGCGCTTCCAGGCGCGGCTGCGCGGCGCGATAGGCCAGGCGGCCATCGCAATGCACCAGGCTCCCGGCGACCTGGCTCTCCGGCGCCATCGTCTGATGCCAGCACGGCGGCAACTCGCTTAAATCATCCACCGGCTTGTGGGCCAGCTTGATGCGGGCCGTCTCCAACGGGAAGCGGCCCGGCGGCGTGCGCCGCCACGCCTCCTCCTTCGCGTCCGGCAGGGGGAGCGCGACGTACTGCTCCCACGCTGCCCGCCGCGCCGCGCGCATCCACGCCGGCTCGTCGTGATAGTCGGACAGCGCAGCGACCGTTTCCAGGCTGAGGTTCAACGTCTGCGTCGTCATCAGCCCACCGATCCTTCCATCTGCAACTGAATCAGCCGGTTCAATTCCACCGCGTATTCCATCGGCAACTCCTTGACGAACGGCTCCAAAAAGCCGTTGATGATGATGGCCGCCGCCTGCTCCTCGGTGAGGCCCCGGCTCATCAAGTAGAACAGTTGATCCTCGCTGATTTTGCTGACGGTGGCCTCGTGCTCGATTTGCGCGTCGTCCTGTTGCACGTCAATGTAGGGGTAGGTGTCGGAGCGGGAAGCCGGATCGAGCAGCAGGGCGTCGCACACGACCTTCGATTGCGCGCCCGCCGCCTTCGGCCCCACCTTCACCAGCCCCCGGAAACCGGAGCGCCCGTTCCCCTTGCTGATGGACTTCGACGTGATGATGGACGTGGTATCCGGGGCCAGGTGGATGGCCTTCGCCCCGGCGTCGTAATGCTGGTCATCCCCGGCGAAGGCAATGGAGAGAACCTCCCCCCGCGCCCCCGCGCCCTTGAGGACGACCGCCGGGTACTTCATCGTGATGCCGCTCCCTAAGTTGCCATCCACCCATTCCATCGAAGCGCCGGCCTCGACGATGGCGCGTTGCGTGACGAGGTTGTAGACGTTGCGCGACCAGTTCTGGATGGTGGTGTAGCGGGCGTGCGCCCCGGCCTTGACGAAAATCTCGATGACGCCGGTGTGCAGCGCCCACTCGGTGTACTGCGGCGCGGTGCAGCCTTCCATATAATGCACGTTGCTGCCCTCATCCGCGATGATGATGGTGCGCTCGAACTGGCCGAGCGCCTCCGCGTTGATGCGGAAGTAGGCTTGCAGCGGGATTTCCACATCCACCCCCGGCGGCACGTAGACGAAGCTCCCGCCCGACCAGAAGGCGCTGTTGAGCGCGGCGAATTTGTTGTCGCCAATCGGCACGCACGTGCTGATGTACTCCCGCACCAGGTCGCCGTGTTCCCGCACCGCCGTGTCCATATCCACGAAGATGATGCCGTGCCGCTCCCACTCCTCCTTGAGCGAGCTGTAGACCGACTCCGAATCCATCTGCGTCTCGACGCCGGCCAGGTACTTGCGCTCCGCTTCGGGAACGCCCAGGCGCTCGAAGGTGTTCTTGATGTCGTCCGGCACGTCGTCCCAGGAGCGCTCACTTCTGGGCGTGGCGCGCATAAAGTAGTAGAACTGCTCGAAGTCCATCGCGTTCAAATCGACGCCCCAGGTGGGCATCGGCATCTTGAAGAACACGTCCAGCGCGCGGAGACGGAAATCCAGCATCCATTCCGGCTCGCCCTTGAGGCGCGAGATGTCGCGCACCACGTCCTCGCCGATGCCGCGCCGCGAGCGGTGCGTGTACTCGATCTCGGTCGTGAAGTCGTACTGCTCCTGCCCCTTCAGATCGCGCAGGTCGTCGTGTTGCTCGGCCATCGCTTACCCCTTCGCCGCGACTTCTGCGCGCACCCAGTCGTAGCCCTTCGCTTCGAGCGTCTCCACCAGTTGCGGCCCGCCGGTCTGGAAGATGCGCCCCTCGTAGAAAATATGCACCACGTCGGGATGGATGTAGTTGAGGATGCGCTGGTAGTGGGTGATGATGAGCAGGCCCACGTCAAGCTCTTTTTGGACGGTATTGATGCCCTCCGCGACGATGCGCAGCGCGTCGATGTCCAGGCCGGAGTCGGTCTCATCGAGGATGGCGAACTGGGGCTGGAGCAGGGCCATCTGCAAAATCTCGGCGCGCTTCTTCTCGCCGCCGGAGAAGCCCTCGTTGAGATAGCGCCGCAGGAACGCGGGGTCCATCTTGAGCAGCTCCAGCTTCTCGTTCACCTCCTTGCGAAACTCGCGGGCGGGCATCAGATGCGCGTTGAAGCGCCCGCCGCGCCCGGATTCGCGCGCCTTCTCGGTATAGCCGCGCATCGCGCTGGTGGCCGCGTGCAAGAACGAGTACAGCGACACGCCCGACACCGCCACCGGGTACTGCATCGCCAGGAACAGGCCCTGGCGGGCGCGCGCATCCGTCGTCAGCGGGAGCAGGCTCTCGCCGTCGAGCAGCACGTCGCCCTCCACCACCTCATACTTGGGATGCCCCATCAGCGTGTACGAGAGCGTGCTTTTGCCGGAGCCGTTCGGCCCCATCAGCGCGTGCGTCTCCCCGGGCTGGATCGTCAGATCGACGCCTTTGAGAATCATTTCATTATCGACTTTAACGTGCAGATTGCGGATTTCTAAAGCCATCCGTAAGTCTCCTTCTAAGTGTTGTGGCTCGATAGGTCTTTCCTTGAGTATAGACAGCCCGTAATTTTTGTCAAGTTTATCTATTAAATTCGGGCGGAAGGTTCATCCATCCTCAAAACCACGAAAAATCGCGCCAAATGAATGGCGCGATAGCACATCAGAGAACGTCTTCAGCATTTTGGATTAGATTTTAGTGTAACACTTGACATTTAGGCGATCAAAGCGCGTTCACATAGACCGATTGCGAGCAATATCACCCAAATGCTCGGCGATCTGGAAAATCACGATAGTGATTTCCATGGAGACCCGCGCCATAATCAAATATATCACGGCAAAAATGGGGGTTGCGATGATGATACCCACGCCGGCAATAAAGCCCCCGCGGCTGAACAGCGTAGCCAGGCCCCCGATAAACGACAAAACCGTCCCGATAGCGATAAGCGCCAAAAGCAAAATGTAAAGAATCCTGACCAGCTTTGGCGTAATAAACGTCTTGAACGAGAAATCGAACAGCGATGTTAGAAAGTCCATATATACCCTCCTGATGTTGGATGTGGCAAGACGTTCTCTATGATATAAGAATAACCGATGTGCCCTCCTTTGTCAAAACCCGCCGAATTCAAGAGCATCTCTTATGTAAAGAATCGCCCAGGGCACAGCTCGCGGGCGACGTTGTGCTCGCGGTGGGGCTACGCGTCGTTTAGTGGAAACTTCAGAAAATCGGTTTTTAGTGGCTCAGATAAGACTCACCTGAAAGAACCCTAAAAATCCGATTTTTTAGAACCTTGATACTACAGGTAGATTTTTCGCGTGCGAATTTCATATAGGTAGTAGGTCGCATGTGGAAAAATCGGATTTTTGGACTTTTTTCAGGGAACTCATCCGTGTCCTTGCTTGAAATCAACCGGGGACCTCTTCTTGTCACAGGGTTAGTTTTGCGCTACTGCGTTGAATATACTCCAAGGGGAATGCCAGTTCCCCGTTCCGACATATAGGCGCGGATCTGACGATCCGCTCTGAGCGGGGCTAACTGGGGAGAAACTTCCGCCGCGCTGTACTAGCCAAGCGCGCTCAGTCGAGCATATCACAAGCCACGCGCCCTCGGCGCGTGGCCGTTCTTGCCAGCGGCCTAAAAGCAAGTAGAATGCTCTCTGTGAACACTCAGACAAAACTCTCAGGCGAAGCCCGGCAAGTCACGCGCGCGGCGGTGCTGATTTCTATGGGGAATGTGACCAGCCGCGCGTTGGGCTTGCTC
Source organism: Thermoflexales bacterium (assembly GCA_007130345.1). GTDB lineage: Bacteria > Chloroflexota > Anaerolineae > B4-G1 > SLSP01 > SLSP01. The sequence goes on along the minus strand of SLSP01000176.1, from coordinate 6,269 downwards.
CGCGAGATGGTCAAGTCGTACTTCTTCGGGGCTGGCGGCGCGGTGAGTGCCTTCGACGTAGCCTCGCAAGTGCCGACGATGTTCTATGACCAGCTTGTGGGGGGGATGTTGAGTTCCGCGCTGGTGCCGATCTTTTCCGATTACGCGCATCAAGAGAACCGCGAGGAACTGTGGCACCTGATCAGCGACTTGTTCTCGCTGATTGTGCTGGTGATGGGCGCGTTTGTGCTGCTGGTCATCATCGCGGCCCCGTTGATTGCGCGGCTGCTGGGCGGGGGGCTGGACGCGCAATATATGGAGATGGCGGTGCAGATGGTGCGCATCACGGCCCCGGCCATCTTCTTCTTGAACGTGGCCGGGCTGCTTTCCGGCGCGCTCTACGCGCTGCGGGCCTTCAAGCGCCCGGCCTTCACCGCGACTTTGGCGAACGCCACCATTGTCTTGACCGTGATCCTGCTAGGAAGATCGTTCCTGGAAGCGCGGACGCTGGCCCTCGGCGTGTTGCTCTCCAGCGTCGTCCAGGTCGCGTTCCAGTTGCCGGGGCTGCGCGAGGCAAAGCTGCGCTGGCAATGGCCCTTCCCGCTACATCCCGCGCTGCGCAAAGTGGGCTTGCTCTACCTGCCCATCGGGCTAGGACTGCTGGTCGATCAGTTCGCGGTGGGCCTCAGCTACAACCTGGCCTCGCTGACGGAGAACAGCGGCATCGCGTGGATGAAGTACGCCTCCACGCTGATCCAGTTCCCGCTTGGGCTGGTGGTCACGGCGGTCTCCGTGGCGATATTGCCCACGCTCTCGCGGTACGCGGCCCTCGCCAACGAGGACGCCTTCCGCGCCACGCTGGCCCAGGGATTGCGCCTGGTGTTGATTCTGGTACTGCCGGCGGCTATGGGGCTGTTGGTGATGGCGGATCCGCTGGTGGCGGTGCTGCTGCAACGCGGCGAGTTCTCGCCGGCGGATACCCTGGCGACGGCGCAGGCGCTCCGCTTCTCCATCCTGGGGCTGGTCTTCGCCGCGCTGGACACGCCCCTCATCTTCGCCTTCTACGCGCGCAAGGACACCTGGACGCCCGCGCTGGTCGGGGTGGCGACGGTGCTGCTCTACATCGCCATGGCCGTCATTCCCACCTGGCTGTACGCCCCCCGGCTGGACGCGCTGATCCTGGCGAACTCGCTCAAGATCACGGCGCACGCGCTGCTGATGCTGTATCTTTTCAACCGCAAAGTGGGGAGCCTGCGCCCCTATCGCGTCGGCGAGACGACGCTGCTGGCCCTGGGCGCGTCCCTGGTGATGGCCTTGCCCGTCATCGGCGTTGTGGTCTGGATCGCGCCGTTGTTGCCTGCCGGAACCTGGGGCTATTTGCTGTGCATCCTCCTCGGAGGCGGTGTTGGGGCGATCTGCTACTTACTGCTGTTACGCTTGATGGGCGTTGAGGAGCTTCAGTTAGTGCGCCAGCTTTTCAAGCGCAAGGTTCCGCTTGAGAGCGATGTACCCCTCGTCAAATGAGTAACCCTCCCGTTGCCATTTGGGCATGGTTCATTTTGAGGTATCTGCTGATAAGAATTGCTTGACACTTTCCGGCGTCAAACGTCAAACGTGAAACGTCACAGAATCTTGGCAATGGTTTTGACGTTTGGCGCGTGACGTTTGACGAGCCGTTGGCATACAGGGAAATGGTTAAGCCGTTTCTTTCGAGAATGAACTGTGCCGCCATTTGCCATTTGCAAAGGAGTCCCGTGAAGACCTTGTGGAAGTATATGATAATCCCGGTGCTGTTAGCCATACTGACGGGATGCGCCCGGCAGGTTGAGCCACTCGACGACGAACAAATCGTCGTGCTCTGGCACAACCTCGTCGGGAAGGAGGCGATGGCCTTGCAGACGTTGAGCGATAACTTCAACGCGGTCAACGAACAAGGCATTGTGCTGATCACCGAGTACCAGGACAACATCCTCCTTAAATTACAAACTGCCAGCGCGGCCCATCGCCCCGATCTGGTGATTATCTGGCCGGAAGATATAGACGTTTACCGCCAAAGTGGGCTGATTGCCGGGCATCATGTCTGGCCGATGGCGGTGCGCCAGGAAGCGGCGGATATGCTGCCGATGGCCGCGTCGCTCTATACTGTGGATGGGGACGTACTGGCGCTGCCCCTGGGCCTGGCGACTTACATTTCCTATTACAATCTCGATTGGGTGAGCGATCTGGGATACGATGCCCGAACCGCGACGTGGGAAGACCTGCGCCTCGCGACCTGCTCGGCCACCGACCCGGTGCGCGGTCAGGTGGGGTTGGGCATTCCCGCGCGGGCCAGCGCGCTGCTGTCCATGTTGACCGCCGGCGGCTCCAATATCACCGGAGCGGAGGGGCTGTATCGGTTTGACGACGTAGCCGGTACGCGCGTGGCAGATGTGTTCAACCATATCATCGGGGGCGGATGCGGTACCGTCTACGATACAACCGGCGAGGGCCTGGCCCAATTCAGCCACAGCGCATTGGCGATGATCGTGGAGTCGAGCCTGCGCCGCGGCAAAATCGAGCGCGCCGTCGTCGAGGGCCGCAACTTCGCGCTGCGGATCGAGGCGCTGGTCGGGCCGGTTGGCCCGGGGCGGACGCTCTGGTACGGGCCGGGCTTGACCCTGGTCGCGCCAGAAGGCCCGCGTCTACAGGCTGCGCAAGCGGTGATGACCTGGTACTTCACGCCGGAGGCCCAGACCACATGGAGCGAGCGCACGGAATATCTGCCGGTGCGCCGGTCACTGATCGTGGCTCGCGCTGACGCGACGACCTCGCCTCTCGAACTGCGCCTGCTGGAAATCACGTTGCACGCTGCCCAGCACGATACCTGGGTCGCCTGGCCGCGTCACACGAACCACGTCACCTGTCGCGCCGCGCTCTTGCAAGGCTTGCTGGCCCTAGACGGCGAAGCATCTCCGGCGGGCCTTGTCACGCAGATGGCCGCCGCGTGTAACCAGGCCGTTCTGGTCCCTGTAGAGGCGCAACCGTGAGCGCGGCGCAGAACAACGCCTATCGCCACTGGCTGACGGTGGCCTGTGAAGCGGCGGAAGCTGCCGCGGCCCTCGCGCGCCCGCGCTGGCGTGAACGTCACACCGTGCGCAGCAAAGGCTACCGCGACATTGTCACCGAGACCGATGTAGCGATGGAGAGCGTCATCATCACGCGCCTGCGAGACGCTTTTCCGCAGCACGCTATCACCTCCGAAGAGGCCGGTACCCTCAACACGGGGGGGGGCGTGCGGTGGCTTATCGATCCGCTGGACGGCACCACCAACTTCTCCCGCGACAATCCCAACTACAGCATCTCCATCGCAGCAGTAGAGGACGGGGAGCCGGTGGTGGCGGTGGTGCTGGCCCCGCTAACAGGCCAGCATTTTACAGCGATCCGCGGCGGCGGCGCGTACCTCAACGCCCGGCCCATCCACGTCTCCGAGACCACGCGGCTGGACGAGGCCATCTTCGCGGTGGATTCTCCCCGCGAGCCGGCGCTGCGCCAGCAGATGTGGGAGCACATCGGCGTCATGTTGCAACACGCGCGCACGATGCGCGCCCTGGGCTCGGCGGCCCTCAACATCGCCTACGTCGCCGCCGGGTGGGTCGATCTGTACTTCCATTTGAGCCTGGAGCCGTGGGACCAGGCGGCAGCCGCGCTGCTAGTACACGAGGCCGGCGGCGCGCGCGCCACCGTCAGCGGCGCGCCCTGGACGCTCCAGGCCCGTGATCCGCTGATGGCGGCATCGGCGGCGCTGATCGCCGCCTATCACGAAGCTATGCGGGAGGCGCCGCGATGAAACGACCATGGCTGCTGCTTATCGGGATGGCGCTGTTGATGGCGGGACTGCTGATCCCGCGCGGGGCCGCTCTCCAGGAGACACCGCCCGCGACCCTCTATCGGCTGCTGAACTACACCCGGCTGCGCGAGGGCCTCACCCCGTTGAGCGAATCGACGCTGCTGAAGCAGGCCGCGCAGCGTCACGCCAACGACATCGCGGAACGCGGCACCGCCACGCACGAAGGGTCGGATGGCTCCGGCTATCGCCAGCGCATCCGCGAGACCGGCTACCGGGCCTGGAACGATGGGCTGCTGGTGGGCGAGACCTTCTGGATGGGCTTGGGGACGGCGGAGGACGCGCTGAACTGGTTCCGCAACAATCCCGGCTTTTGGGAGCATCTGATGGATCCGCGGTACCGCGAAGTCGGCATAGGCTACGCCGAAGATGATCAGGGCGTCCACTACTTCGTCATCAATCTGGGCGCGCGGCCCAACGTCCTGCCGGTGTTCATCAACGATGGCGCGGCGACCACCGATTCGCCCCAGGTGGCGGTGCGGCTGACCAACGAGGAAGCCGAGCCGCTCGGCGAGGGGACGTGGATAGGGCGGGCCATCGAGGTGCGGATGAGTCACACGCCGGATTTCGGCGACGCGCCCTGGATGCCCTGGGAGCCGCTGTTGCCCTGGCTGTTGTCGGATACCGCGCCCGGCGAATACGCCGTCTACGTGCAGTATCGCGACGGGGCCAATCGCACCGCTATCGCCGAAGACGTCATCCGCCTGGTGGGCGAAGGGGAGGTCGCGCCCACGCCGCCCGGTGATATGCCGCCGCCTATCGCGCCGCCGCCGGACGATCCCCCGCCCCCCATCGAGGAGCCGAGCGACAACGACGCGCCGCCATCCCCTGATCCGCTGCCCGAACCTACGGAGATCGTGGTGATGACACCCACGCCGCTCCCGCCGGTGGACACGTCCCCGGACGCGCCCCTGCCCGAAGTCGCGCCCACATGGACTCCCCTGCCAGAAATAGAGGAGGAGTTTCTCGCGCCTGCCCGTCCGGTGGATTGGCCGGTGCTTTTGGCACTGGGGTTACAGGCGATAGCGTTGTTGCTAGGCGGAGCCGTCTTCTTACGGCGGCGTTAAACTCAGAGGTGTATCATTTTCCGCCCGGCACACGTCATGTGCCGGGCGGTTTGATGTCAGGAGGTTATCAATGAACAAACTGAAGCGACACCCTAAAGTAATCCGCGTGCTGCGCGAGATTTACGACTATGTGCTGATTATCGCGGGCGCGGCTATTGTGGCGGCCAACGTGCCCCTCTTCCTGGAGCCGAATCGGGTCGTGTCTACCGGCGTGACCGGCATCGGGATGTTGGCGTATTTCCTGTGGCAATGGCCCATCGGGATGGTGACGCTGGCCCTGAACGTGCCGTTGCTGCTGGCGGGCATCAAGTGGGGCGGCGGATTTAAGTTCTTCTTCCGCACCATCTTCGCGGTGGTGACGCTCACTGTGCTGATTGACGTGTTCAGCGGGTGGCTGCCGCCCATCCAGAGCGATCCTCTGCTCTACACGTTGTTCGGCGGCCTGTTGGATGGGGTGGGCATCGGGCTGGTCTTGCGCGGGCGGGGCACAACCGGCGGCACCGACATTGTGGCGCAACTGCTGAGTCGCTACCGGGGCATCCCCTTCGGACAAGTCTTCATCACGGTCAACGGTCTGGTGTTGCTGGCCGCGATAGCCGTTGTGGGCATTGAGTCGGTGCTCTACGCCCTGGTGATCAGCTTTGTCTCCGGGCGCGTGGTGGATTTTGTTCAGGAAGGTGTGGGCTACGCGCGCGCCGTCATCATTATCTCTGACCGCTACGAGGCCGTGCGCCAGGCCATCTTCGACGATCTGCTGCGCGGGGCGACCATTCTCGAAGCGCGGGGCGGCTACACGGCAGAACCACGTCCCGCGCTGTACGTGGTCGTCTACCGCTCCCAGGTCACGCAACTCAAACGCATCATCGCCGATGTGGATCCACGCGCCTTTGTGGTGGTCAGCGAAGCGCACGAGGTGTTGGGCGAGGGCTTCCGCTCAGTGCATCCCGCATAGGGGGTGTCAGCGCGGCGGAAATCTCTCCCCCAGTTGAATGTGCTCCACGGGGAACGTCAGTTCCCCGTTCCGACGTACAGTCGCGTTACTATCACAAAGTCTTCGCCACCGCGCTACGCCGATGGTTGAAACCATCGGCTGCCATCCGAAGGGCGTTAAACCGCCCTGGGATCGCCCTTTTGAACAGCTTTTTAACCCGTTTTAACGGGTTTGGGATAGCAGCCGTCGAATTCATTCGGCGGCGGTTAGCGCGGCGAATACTTTATGGCAGTAGCGCAAAACTAACCCTGTGACAAGAAGAGTTCCCCGGTTGATTTCAAGCAAGGACACGGATTTACACGGAAAAACACGGATTTTTTTGGTTTTATCCGTGAAATCTGTGTTCATC
>SLSP01000034.1 GCA_007130345.1 Thermoflexales bacterium | reverse complement strand
TGGAACGGGATCGTCTGCTGGCCGAAGAACGCCAGCGCATTATGCGCGATATGCACGACGGTGTGGGTGGCCATCTGGTGGCGACCTTGGCCTTGGCGGAAAGTGGTACCGCCAATCAAGCCGATATTGTGCGCGCCTTACATGATGGCCTAGATGATTTGCGCTTAATGATCGACTCGCTCGATCCGGTAGATGACGATTTGGGTTTGTTACTGGGTATGTATCGGGATCGATTAGACCGGAAGCTGGCGGGTACGGGTATTGAACTGAACTGGCAGATTGACAACGTGCCGCCATTACCCGATTTTGGCCCGACCAAAGTGCTGCAAGTGTTGCGTATTCTGCAAGAAGCTGTGAGCAATGCCATCAAATATTCAGGGGCGCATACCCTGACAATTCGCACAGGTCTTGACACGCAGCAGCGCGCCTATCTGGAGATTACTGATGATGGCGGCGGTTTTGCCCCTGCGCGGCACAGCGGTCGAGGCTTAGACAATATGCGCTGGCGTGCCCAAAGTATCGGCGGCGTATTAACCATTGATAGTGGTGATACCGGGGTATGTGTCCGGTTGTGTTTGCCTCAGACTAGCCCCCCTGAATAGGGGATAGAAAAACCTTGCATTTACCCTGATTATGGGATGGTCTGTTCAATTGGATTGCGCCAGACTGGCAGCCCATGTTTTGCTACTTCAAGATTGAGGTGTCAACGATGAAAACAGGGCGATCTTTAGTTCCTGGTGTATTAGCCGGTGCCTTCACGGCATTAATATTTTTGGTGGTAACAACGGGTTTGACCATGGTGCCCTTTGAGGCCGCGCACGCCTGGTTCGGGTGCGGAAACGGTACTCTAGAGACCCAGGGTAATCCACCGGAACGGGTGCGTTGCCGGATTCGGGGTCAAGATGCCGGTTGTCCAGTAGGCATGCAGCTCAGGGTGGATGCTATGGGTAATAGAGACCGTTGCGTGCCTCCCGTAGGCCCCGACGGTGAGGCCAGTTGCGCCCCCGGTTTTTCCAAGCAAGTGCGTTCGGGACGCGACCGCTGTTATCGGTACACCCGACCCAGTTGACCGTTTCTCTGAAATTTGATTTTGTCTATGAACACTCTTACCAAAATTGCTGTGCTGAGTTGCTTGGGCGCAGTTGCGGTAGCCGGGCATAGCTTGGCTACTGCTGATAGTCTCATGGTTACCAACCCGGTGTATACAGAATGGGTGGGTGCCCCTCGCGGATTGCGTCTATATATCGCAGGCAGAATCATTAGCCACGTCCAGCCCTATTGTTCTCGGGTACAGCCCTTATCTCGGCCACAGCCCTTACGAATGCGTGGAATGCCTTCAGGGGGTAACTGGACCCCTACCGTGCTGTGTCCCAGCCATAAGCCCATCGGCTACGGTGTGCAGCAATCACTGACAGAGGCTGGCTTGCGAAGAGCACGGCTGTCCTGTTTGGAAACACCAGGATAAAGTTAAGCACAGTCACTCAGATAGTTGCTATATTTACCTTGATTACCGGACTGATGTTGACAACGTGTAGGTACGATTAGCGCAGCGTAATCGTACATCTGCAAGTCTCATTCATGGAAGCCTCATTTCTCCGAATACGCTACGCTATTCGGAGCTACGCGCTGTCCTGTTTGGAAACACTGGACTGATGTTGATAACGCACCTGACATCATCCCCCATCCCGATGTAGGGCTAAATCGTCAAAATTCAACAGGCCGAGATTCACTGCCTCATACACGGCCTCACTGCGCGAGTGTACGGCAAGCTTACGATAAATCTGCTTGATGTGCGCAGCGACAGTGTGGGCAGATATAGTGAGCGTGGCGGCGATCTCACGGAATGTAAAGCCTTTAGCCACGAGTTGTAATATTTCTCGTTCGCGGTCAGTGAGCTGTGGTGTGATCTCAGCCGATTCCGGCTCCATCACTTCAGTGGCCGTTGGCTGAACGGCTGTAACCTGAAAGCGTTTGAGCAAATGGCGGGCAATGGCTGCGCTGATCGGCGAGCCTCCGTTCACCAACTGCAAGATGGACTGGCCAATATAATCCGCATGACCATCTTTCAGTAAATAACCGGAAGCCCCCGCCTCTAGGGCACCAATCACATGCGCCTCATCGCCGAATACTGTAATCACCAGAATCGCAATGTCGGGAAAATCACGATGCACCTGCCGAATCAGGTCGATCCCACTGCCATCGGGCAAACCCAGATCGGTCAGCAACACCGCAGGGGGCTGAGCCAACACGCAAGCACGAGCTTCTGCGCAAGTCCCCACCGCTGCCTGCACAACCAGATGCGGGTGGTTGTCAACCGCCCGCGCTAGACGGTGGCGAACCGCTGCATCATCCTCGACCAGTAATACGCTGTGAGTGCTCATCGCCGCGCCCTGTTACCCGAAATGGCCACCGTGAACACTCGGGTTATCCCATTACTGCACGGCGAAAGTGCGCCATTCACTGGCCGCCAGTGAGCGGCCGCCGCTGTCTAGCGTCACGATTCGCCACCGCAACTCGCCCTGGCCGCTCAGCCAGGGCGGAGCGGCGTACTGGCCAATGCCGGGGGTGATCACCGCGACCAGTATCTGTGAGCCGGTGAGCGTTTGAACCTCCAGACGATAGAAACTTGCCTGAGCCGCATCACGCCAACTGAACACGGGTGAGTGCCCCAGCGGTACCCCATCGTCAGGCGCTAACAGCCTCACGGTTGTCGGTGTTGAGTCGCCACTGCCGACAAAATAGCGCACCACCGGCAGGGGAAAACCGGCCACCCCGCCCACCTGATCGACCAAACCGCCGATATTAGACCGGCTGTCGCGGTCATCGCTGGTGTCTATGC
>SLSP01000252.1 GCA_007130345.1 Thermoflexales bacterium | reverse complement strand
GTCATCGTCCCCGGCGGGAAGCTGGTGAGTATTGTGGTGAAGTAGCCCGTTAATTGGCAACGCAGAACCCCGGTTTATCCAAAACCGGGGTTCTTTGTGTGTGCGTTACGCGCCCTATCCAGGGCGCGAGGCTTTTATGCTTCCAAATCAAAGAGCAAGTCCAGCAAATCCTCGGCCAGTTGCTCTTGCCAGTCCATATCCTGATCCTGCCGGGCCATCTCGATGTCGGCCAATAAGTTTTTCACTTCTTGCCGGTCTTCCGGGGGCAAATCTTCATCGTCCAGAAGTTGCCGTGCCCGGTTGAGCAGCGCGCGGTCGATGGGCGTTTCCGTATCCACATTGACTTCACCGTAGGTGCGCAGCGCTTCCCGCGCGGTGAGCAGCTCCGCCTCACTCATCCGCTGCTTGGAGGCTTCCAGCGAGATCGTCTCCTCTTTGCTTGTGTACCGATCCTTCGCGGTAACTTGGAGGATACCGTTCACGTTGAAGTCGAATTCGACGGTAACTTCTGGCAGTTCGCCCGGCTCTTTCGCCTGCAGACCACTGATGAGGAAGTTGCCCAAGAAAACATTGTCCGAGGCAACCGGCTTTTCTCCTTGATAGACTTTAATGTTGATGGTGTCCTGGTCGGGGAACAGGGTATAGAAGACATCGGATTTGGTCACGGGGATGGTGGTGTTACGGTGGATGAGGACTTGGTAGCGGTCGGAGATGATGCGCCCTCCACGCACCTCCGCCACGGCGATGCCCAGGGAGTGCGGTGTGACATCCACCAGGATGGCGTCGATGTCCTCTCCGGCGATGATGCCCGCCTGAACGCCCGCGCCCAGGGCCACCACCTCTTCAGGATTAAGGGACATAATCGGTTCGATACCGATATGATTCGCCATCATTTCCCAGACTGCCGGGATGCGCGAGGAACCGCCGACCATCAACACCTGTGTGAGATCGCCGATCTCAACCTCGGCATCGGCCAATACCTGATCCACCGACGCGATGGTCAGGGCCAGAAGCTCTTCAATGGCGGCCTCAAATTCGTGGCGGCTGATCTCGTGTTCCAAATGCAAGGGGACGCCGTCCTTTTCCGCGATGTACTCCTCCTGAACCCAGGCGAAGGGTTTGGTGGACAACTCGATCTTTGCCTGTTCCGCAGCGCGGAGCAAGCGCGCCCACGACCGGCGGTCATCGCGCAGATCGATACCGTGCTCTTCCTGGAAGACGTCGGCAATCAACTCCGCCAGCAGTTCATCAAAATCATCTCCGCCCAGGCGCGTGTTGCCGTGACTGGCGCGCACTTCGACGATGCCATCCATCAGTTCCACCAGCGAGGCGTCGAAGGTGCCGCCGCCCAAGTCGTAGACCAAAGCGAGCTGGTCGGTGGTGCGATCCAGGCCGTAGGCGAGTGCGGCAGCCGTTGGTTCGTTGATGATGCGCTGCACGTTGAAGCCCGCGATGCGCCCGGCATCCCGTGTCGCCTGGCGCGCGGCGTCGGAGAAGTACGCGGGCACGGTGATCACGGCATCGGTGACTTCTTCGCCCAGGTGTTCTTCGGCAATGCTCTTGAGTTCACGCAGGATGAAGGCCGAAATCTCTTGGGGAGTAAATTCGCGTTCGCCTAACTTGACGCGGTGCGCGGTACCCATCGCGCGTTTTATGGAGCGCACCGTGTTCTCTGGATTGACGACGTACTGATTGCGTGCCGGTGTCCCCACAAGCCATTGTTCCGTGGGGGTATACGCCACCACAGAAGGGATGATGCGATCTTGGCCTTTGGGTAAGATCACCGGGCGGCCGTCTCTAATTATCGAGACGCCGGAGTTGGTGGTGCCTAAGTCAATACCTACAATAGGTTTCATACGGTTTTCTTCCTCTCTGATTTATGATAAAGATTAGCTGTGTAACTATTGGTTACGGATTACGAATTACAGACTATGCCTCACGTCACTTCCTTCTCTCCATAAACGACGACCTCGGCGTAACGCAGCACACCTTCTGGCGTGCGATAACCGCGCCGCTCTTCTGCCGCAATGAAACCCGGCGCACCTGTGTCCGATATGACCTTCTCGATGGCGATATGCTGATATGGGTCGAAGGGCTGCCCCAGCGTGGGGATCGGGGTAACGCCTTCTGCTTCCAACATTGCCAGCAGCCGCTCGCGCACCAGGCGGAGGCCATCGAGCCAGTTGGCGAGTTTAGCGCGGTCTGCGGGCGAGACCAGATAGGCCAGCTCTGGACGCAGTCGCTCCGATTTGGCCGCCGCGTCCCGTTGCGCGAGGTACTGCTTCCCGTTGGCGATGGCGGCATCCAGACCGTCCAGCGTGGGCAGCAGCGCCTTGAGCCACTCTTGCCGGGCCGCTGTCACCTGTGCCGCGACGAGGGTTTCGATGGCCTTGGTTTCGCGGGCTTGCTGTTCTTGTAATTGTTGTAACGCGGATTGGAGACGCTCTGCCTGGGATTCTGTTAGCATATTTGCCTTGTATTGGGTTTTGCCCAGTTTGCGAATTTCCTGCTCCAGATCGTTCAGCTTCGCGCCGTCCTTGCCGTTATCGCTGCCCCGCATATCGGAGACCTGCTCCTGTATTTGGGACATCAAATCAGACAAGGTGGCCCAAACCATGCGCCGATCACTCATCGTACAAACCTACCTGGACAAAATCTTCGGGGAACTCGCGCCGGCCCAAGTCACCGTGGGCTTCCAACAGTGCCCAAATATGCGCGGCGTGGAAGTCCAGATCGAGCTTGCGCCGCCGTTTCCGCGCGCTCCAGGGCGGCGGGGGCTGGAAGAGGAAGAGATCCGTCGCAGCTTTGACATCCGCAGAACGCAGCTTCTCATAGGCGGCGCGGATCAATTTGAACGTGGCGGCGTCCTCTTCGGGCGGATGCTCGCGCACTAGACGAAAGTAGGCATGCTTGATCTGCCGGGGTTCGGCCCCACGTTGTAATCCTAATACCGCATACGGGTCGCCGCTCTCAAAGTCAGGTTGGGGAATGTCCGATTCCTGATCCGGAGGCGGGGGCGGAGGCGGGAAATTTCTTTCTACCATCATTTCACATCCTTCCTAAAAGTCATCAAACAGCGAGGGGATACCTGGGCCAAAAGGCAGCGCCCCGCTGAATAACATATCCAGAAAATCTGGGGGCATAGTCAGTAGATCACGCAACGATCTGGTCACATCAATGAGATTGGAATCTTTCTCGCGCCGGGCCAGGCTTTCCGCTTTGCGTAGATACCGTCGGGCCTGGCGGCGGTCATCCTTGCGGATATAAAGTATGGTCAACACCATGTAAGCGTAGCCGGGTTCCTGTCCCGCTTCGAGTGCGCGCTTCAGATACGATTCGGCCAAGTCAAAGTATTGCGTACTCTGGGCTAAACGCTCTCCCACTTGGAGTAAAGTGTTCTCGTCGGGCGCGCTGTTTTCCAACGCGCGGTCGAACCACTCGCGGGCCAACGCGATGCTTTCGTCTTCTGAAAACTGCTTGGCCTCAAGGCAATACATTCCGACTGAGATATATGTAGACGCCGGGATTTTCACGGACTTGCGCTTAGCCTGGGCGATAGTTTCCAAGACTTTGTCTAACTGTTCGGCGGCTAACCATATATTGATACCTATTGTGTACTCTTTGAGCGTGGTATGCGGACGATTCAGGATGTCGTCCACGCATTCTTGCACTGCGTCCATTTCGCCCCATGACACATGGCAAATCGCCAGCAATTCGAGTGCCTCCACATTCTTAGGCTGATACTCTAACACTTCTTGAAGCAGATCATAGACGCGATCCATGTCTCCCCAGCGCATACCGTCTTCCGCCTGATTGAGATAATAGTCAATCAAGATTTGTTGCGCTTCGAGGTTGTTCGGTTCAAGGGCTAGAGCACGCTTCCAATAGTGCGTGGGGTCACGGCGTTGCCACCACCACCCGCGCGCGGATTGCACTTCTCCCATCCGGATCAGCGCGGGGATGTAATCGGGGTTGCGATCCAGTATGCGCTCTAGCTCATTTTCTGCCGCTTGCCATTGCCCATTATCCAGCATACTTCGCACCATTTCCATACGGGTGTCCAGGTTTTCGGGATTCCATTTGACGGCCATGCGATATACATGCACCGCTTCATCGTATTCTCCGACCTGGATATAAGCTTGCGCCGCGCGCTTCCACAGTTGCGCGACCTCTTCATCGCTGATGGCGTCCCGATGATCTTCTTTGCGCGGCCGACGACGCAAGACTTCGCGCCACATTTCTGCGGCCAGATGGTAATCATGGGCACGTTCATAAGCCAGCGCGAGATTGTAGGCCGCGCGGAAACTGCCGTCCTCCAAATCGTAGGCTTGCTGCCAATACTCTTCAGCCAACGCCCAATCCCCTTGGCGCGCGGCTTGATAGCCCAGGTGATAATAAATCTGCGCGCGTAGCTCGGTGAAGCTCGGCGTATCTATCTCATAACGGCGGGCCGCGCGCACGGCATCCAACGCGCCCGCGATGTCCTCGTGTTCCAGACAGGTCTCCGCCAAGCGATAAAAGCTCTCTCCCAGATTGTGGATGAGCGAAGGCGACTTCATACCGAGCTTCTCGGCCTCCATCCAATGATGGCGGGCGGTGTCCATAGCCTCGCGTTGCGCGGCTATGTTGCCCAGGTAATAATGCACCAGCGCCACTGCGTCTGGCGCACTATTACCCTCCAGAGCCTCCTGGAGTAGTGCTGTTGCGTCATCCAATGCTCCCTGATCCAGCGCCACTACACCGCGCCAGAGCGGGGGGGCGTCCTCAGATAATTGATAGGGGCGGCGCCGGAACGTCTGTACATCGCACAACATTGCATGTTCCTGCGCGCTCAAAGCGTCCCAAATGGGATCCGCATCGGGATCTGCGCCGTGTTGCATCAACGCCAGTGCTAAAGGATAGGCCACGCGGTCGGCAAAGTCTGGGGCTTTCTTATAGATTTCCCGGTAAATCCGAATGGCGGCTTCGTAATCGCCCTGGAGGTGCATCCCCAGGCCCAGGTGATAGGTATAGCGCGGGGTTTGCGGATACATAGCTAAGGCTTCGCGCAGGTCTTCCACACCCTCAGCCACCGCTTCCTGCCGGTGAATGCGCTCAACACCGCGCCGGAAATACGCCTCCGCGAAGATGCGTCGCGGTTGCATCTTCTTGATCTGCTGCCCCACACGCTGCCACAACTCAATAGCCACGTCATAATCGCCGGCCAGGTAGGCTTGATGCCCGCGCTCGCGCAGCATAGCTACACCCTGTCGATTGCTCTTTCTCGCCATTCGCTATTTTCTCTCCTAGATCCGCCGGACGTTTGCCAACATCGGCGCGCAATAGCTTGCAAACAGTATTTAGGGAGATACCGTGTTACCAGGCAAGACGGCATCTCCCTCCTAAGTTTAACACTATCGCCAAAATTCGCAATCTGGACATGAGCGCACATCGAGAGCCGCGCCGTGTCGCGCGGTTGCGCGACTGAGGGAACCGTCCGTATGCTTTGAGGATAAGGTTTGACAACTCTAATCGCTATGCTATAATTTTTCACAGGTAGACGTACATCGTTCTCGATATGCCGCCACGTGTTTGCTACGCTGGCGGCTCAATAATGTAGGGGCAAGAGTTGTTTGTCCGCAATCAGAGGTTGTCCGTCCAGGAGGTACAATCTGATGAATAGCAAGAGGGAAAGTTACATCCCTATCATATTGGCGTTGTTCGCCGGCACTCTGGTGATGCTGGCGATATCGTTGGCTCGTCCGCATCACACCCGCGCTCAGGGACCTAATTTGCTGACCAATCCTGATTTTGAGGGTGGTTGGTACGATATCAGCGCGGACTCTCAAATTCCCAATGGCTGGAAGGCGCATTGGCTCGACGGTGTGACCATGCCAGGAGGCAGCTTGCCCGTTCTGCGCCCGGAATTCCGCGTGCTATCTGACCAGTTCCTCCCGCCTCACGAGCATTACTTTATCCGGTCGGGGATTCACTGTGTCAAATTCTTCAAAGGCGGCGCGCCGATCTACGCGGGGTTGTCTCAGGATGTCAGCGGGCTGGAAGTAGGTCGCCAGTATCGTTTTATTGCGCCTGTCTATATCGACACCTATGAATGGGATGGTGTCAAGCAAGAAAAAGTAGCGCCTAGCGATCCCAATGGCGCGCTTGTTCGCCTGGGTGCCGGCCCGGTCGGAGGTTCCTGGCGGGATGAGAACACTATCAACTATAGCTCATGGGGTGGCGGCTACTTACAATACCGTGACTACACGCTTGACTTCGTCGCTACGGCTACGGAGATGACGGTTTACGTGGAGTTCTACAGCAAATGGGCCGTCTCCAACAGTGGCGTCTTTATGGACGATCTCCGGCTTTTTGCTCTGGAGATGGTGGATCCTCCTACTGAGACACCGCCTCCGCCCCCGGAAAACGTCGATCCGACGCCGGATCCCAATCCGCAACCGCCGGCAGCGACCCCCACGCCGCGCCCTGACGGTTCGATTGTCCACATTGTCGTGGAAGGCGATACGATGTTCGGGTTGGCAATCCAATACGGCGTTGGCCTGGATGAGTTACGGCGTCTCAACGAAGGCACTGTTATCAACGATTTCCTGCGCATCGGACAAGAGGTCATCATCTCGCCGGGGCCTATGACAGGCGTCGAGCCGACGGCCACGCCTCAACCGCCGCCCCCCCCGGACACCGATCCAGCGGATCCTCCCCCGGCACCGCCTGAAGCAGATCCCCCCACAGACCCGCCGCCGATGCCGCCAGCCAGTGGCACGGCGACACTCTGCCTCCTGGCCTACTTCGACGCGAACCAGGACGGGTTCCGGCAAGCCGATCAGGGCGAGATGGCGCTCCCCAACGCCACGATCACTGTGGTGGGCACATCCGGGCCTGTGGGTGAGCCTTACGTCACCGACGGCATCAACGAACCACACTGCATCGAGAACCTACCGCCGGGCAACTACATTGTGCGCCACTCGTCCCCTCCCGGCTACCAGGCCACCGATGCCGGTCAATGGAACATCGTGCTGGCGGCGGATCAAGTCTCCTCGCTGGAGTTGGGCTACATCCGTGACGATAGTGCCACCGAACCGATGCCCACGGACCCCGACACGGATCCCGGCGATGACGCTGACCGCGAAAGTCCCGCCATCCCTGGAGATACCGGCGAGGTTTCCGGGATGACCCGTTTCCTCAATACCGTTCTGATGGTCAGCGGCATCTTGATCCTGTTGTTGGCGATAGGTGTCGGCGTGCTCTTCGTATTGTCTCGGCGCGCGTAAGCGCGTACTTCTCTAACACAAGGCAACGGGCCGGCATTTGCCGGCCCGTTGCCTTGTGTATTCTCTGGCAGAACTACCAGTCGTCCTCATCATCGTCTTCAAAAGCATCGTCTTCCAAATCCCAACTTTCCAACGCCTCATCATCATCGAAGTCGTCCAAGACATCCTCGTCTTCCTCAAAATCATACACCGCTTCGAGTTCCAACGGGTCTTTATCGACGACCTCTAATTCCACGTTACAGGCATCGCAGAAGATATGATCCCATATCTCGACCGAGGGGGTGATAGTAAGCCGCGCATTACATTCTGGACATTTAGCCATAATTTCACAACTCCACAAGTTTAGGTTAAGAGGAACTTCGCCCCAAATATATGCAAAAAGTCGAGAAAGTCAATAGCGTTGACTTTTCTCCTGACTGTGATAGTATGGTAAAAAGTGAGCGGGTTGTAGCATTTTTATCTTTAATTATATGCTTACAAGCCAATATCCCCCCAACAGGGCGGCCCGCGCGGGTCGCCCGTAATTTTATTTATGGAGATCTCATTATGCGAACGCGTTTTGCTCTTAGAATCATCGGTTTCGTTATCTTTGGTTTCATAGGTGTAGCTATCGGGATTCAACTCGCACAAATTCCAGCATTAGATGATTCCCTAGCATTATACATTAACGTTATCAGCGGTCTTGTAGGCAGCATTATTGGGATCTTTGTGGTACCCTGGTTGATCTTGCAGCCACTCAAGCGCTTACAAAAATTAATCCAAGACTCTCCGGCTCATGTCATCTCCTCCGGTGTATTTGGTCTCTTCATAGGCTTGGCCCTGGGCGGAATTGCGTCCTATCCACTGTCCCAACTGCCCACGCCAATGGGGGAATTCTTTCCCTTCCTCGGAGCGTTTGGCTTTGGCTATGCCGGCCTTATGGTGACGATCACCCGCCCCGATCTGCTCCAAGGCTTGCTGGAGCGGTTTTTTTCGCGGGGGGAAGATTGCGAGGCTGAAGCCGAGGCGAAAGATGCTGAAGACGAAGAATGTCGTCCCGGCGTTCTTCTGGATACCAGTGTGATTATCGATGGGCGCATCGCAGACATCTGCCGCACCGGTTTCATCCAGGGCGAGTTAATCGTGCCCCTGTTTGTCTTGAACGAACTCCAGCACGTCGCCGATTCTGCCGATACATTGCGCCGCAATCGCGGGCGTCGGGGGCTGGAGATTTTGCGGCAATTGCAAGAAGAATCCCCGGTGCCGGTACGCCTCACCGAGGCCGATGTGCCGAAAGTACGCGAAGTGGATGACAAGCTCATCGCGCTGGCGAAGCAGTTAAACGCCTCGATTCTCACCAACGATTATAACCTCAACCGCGTGGCGGAGTTGCAAGCCATCACGGTCTTGAACGTTAACGAACTGGCGAACGCCGTCAAGACGGTGCTGCTGCCCGGAGAGGACTTCGCTATCCACGTTTTGCAAGAGGGTAAGGAGCACAATCAGGGCGTGGGCTATCTGGACGATGGCACGATGGTGGTGGTGGAAGACGGCGCGAATTACATCGGCCACACTATTGATGTCACCGTGACCAAAGTTTTGCAGACCGCTGCCGGGCGGATGATTTTTGCCCGCCCCAGCGAGAATGACTCCTAACAACGCAGTTCGCCTAAAGGAGAACGAGCTATGGCACTTAAACTCTACAATTATCTGACCCGCGAGTTGGAGCCTTTCGAGCCGGTTGAAGAAGGGCATGTCTATATGTACGTGTGTGGCCCCACTGTCTACGACCACTCGCACCTGGGGCACGCGAAGACCTACGTGGCGATGGATGCCGTAGTCCGCTATTTTAAGTACCTGGGCTACAAAGTGCGCTACGTCCGCAATCTGACCGACGTGGGCCACCTGCTCAGTAGCGGCGAAGACCGTATCAGCCGAGGCGCGCGCCGCGAGCGCCTCGATCCGATGGAAGTGGTGGACACTTACATCAAGAGCTTCCACGATGATATGGACGCGCTCGGCGTTTTGCGGCCCAACATCTCCCCGCGCGCGGCCTGCCACGTCCCGGAAATCATCACCTGGGTTCAGGGCCTCATCGAAAAAGGGTATGCCTACGAGGTCAATGGCAACGTCTATTTCTCGGTCGCCAAAGTCCCGGAGTATGGCAAGCTCTCGCATCGCAATGTGGACGATATGGTCGCCGGTGCCCGCATCGACATCCGCGACGAGAAGCGCGATCCGGCGGACTTCGCGCTGTGGAAATCCGCCGACCCGGAACACATTATGCGCTGGCCCAGTCCGTGGGGCGAGGGGTATCCCGGCTGGCACATCGAGTGCTCGGTGATGGCCTCCAAATACCTGGGCCGCACCTTTGACATTCACGGCGGGGGGCTGGAAAATATGTTCCCTCACAATGACTGTGAGATCGCGCAGTCCGAAGCCTATCATGATGGGGATGACGCCTTCGCCAAGTACTGGATTCTGGTCGGGTCGTTGACCGTCAGTAGCGTGAAGATGAGCAAGAGCCTGGGCAACTTCCTCACCATCAAGGACGCGCTGAGCCTGTACTCACCCGAAGCCATCCGCTACTTCATTCTCAGCGGGCACTATCGCGGGCCAGTGGACTTCAGCCGCGACGCTATCCAGGCCGCCCAACGTGGTATCGACCGCCTGCATAACACCATCCGCAAGTTGCGTCGCCGTATCGAGCGCACCCCACCCGCCGGGACGGCTGTTCTGGCCGACGTGGCGGGCTTCAAGGAATACCGCGACGCCTTCGAGCGCGCGATGAACGAGGACTTCAACACCGCGCAAGCTCTGGCCGCGCTCTTCGAGTTCGCCAAAGAGGTCAACCGCACGCTGGACGAAAACGACCATCTGAGTATGGGCACGCTCTCCGCAATGGATAAGCTCTTCAGCGAGTTGGCCGGAGACGTGCTGGGCATCCTGCCCGAAAATCTGGAAGAGCGGGTGGGCGGCGAAACCATCGAGGGCCTGGTCAGTCTCCTGCTGGACTTGCGCCAGGAGTATCGCGCGGCCAAAGAGTGGAGCAAAGCGGATGCCATCCGCAGCCGTTTGAGTGAGTTAGGTATCGTGTTGGAAGATACCGCCGAAGGATCAAGCTGGCACCTGGCATAACTTGATGCAAGAAACACTGTACGGTCGGCAGGCGGTGCGGGAATCTTTGCGCGCGGGAAGGCGCACTCCCCACCGCCTGCTGTTAGCTGAAGGGCTAGATGCCGCGCCCATCCTCGAAGCCATTGTGGCCCAGGCGCGGGAGCGTGGTGTGCCCGTTGTCACCCAGACGCGGGGCGCGCTCGATCAGGCCATCGGCCACGCCCATCACCAGGGCGTGGTGCTGGAAACCTCCCCGTATCCCTACGCCACCATTGATGCGCTACTGCATCTGGCCCAGGCACGCCAGGAACCGCCCTTCTTGCTGCTGCTCGACCTCGTCCAGGACGTGCATAATCTGGGGAGCCTGCTCCGCACCGCCGAAGCCGTCGGCGTTCACGGCGTCATCCTCCAGAAGCGCCGCGCCGCCGAGATCACGCCGGCGGCGGTCAACACCTCGTCGGGCGCGGCAGAACACCTGCGCGTGGCCCAAGTCACCAACCTGGCCCGCGAAATCAGCCGCCTGAAAGATGCCGAAGTCTGGGTCGCCGGGCTGGAAGACGCGCCCGGCGCGCAACATTACACCCAGGCCAACCTCACCGGGCCGCTGGCTATCGTCGTGGGGAGCGAGGGGGAGGGCCTGCGCCGTCTCGTGCGCGAGCGCTGCGATTGGCTGATGGCGATCCCGATGCGCGGGCAAATCGAATCGCTCAACGCGGCCATCGCCGGGTCCCTGGCACTATACGAGGCGCTCCGCCAGCGCCAGAAATGAGGAGGCGTATGCTCTATATCTTCGATCTTGACAGCACG
>SLSP01000494.1 GCA_007130345.1 Thermoflexales bacterium | reverse complement strand
GGGCGTGGGTGTGGGGTCGGGCGGGGGCGGGGGTGTCGCGCAGGCGGGTATGCCTATCCAAAGGGCCAAAATCAGCCAAATCAGGTAGCGTGGTCGGGGACAATCCATTCGCGTAACTCCTCGATCATAGTTTGCGCGTACTCGCGGTGCTGCGGATCGGTGCCGGTATTCAGATACGCCTCGAAATCGGCGATGGCTTGCGGATATTCGTGCAACTGTTGATGGGCCACGCCGCGATTGAGCCGCGCTTCGATCAGGTGAGGGGCCAGGGTGTAGGCGGTGGTCAGGTCGATGACGGCCTGGCGCGGATGCCCCATCTCGCGCCAGTAGAGGATGCCCCGCGCTAGATAGGCTTGCGCGTACTCCGGATCGCTATGTAAAGCGCGAGTAAATCCCTCGACGGCGGCCTCGTGCTCGCGGCGCAGGTTGTAGGCGTTACCCAGATGTCGGCGGAACGTGGCGCGGTAATAGTGCCATCGGGCCACGCAGCGGCGGAATCGGGCGGTCAGCTTCATAATTCGGCCCTCTTCGCGGCGGGCGGCTCGCGGTTCAGCACGGCGCGGTAGACGCGCACCGTCTCTTGGGCGATGTGGCGCTGGGTGAAGTGGCGCAGCACGCGCGCGCGTCCGGCTTCGGCCAGCGCGCGGCGGGTCTCCGGATGCGCGCGCAGCGCGTCGAGGATGGCGCGCAGGCCCGCGGCGTCATCTTCGGCGAAGGTGCGTCCGGCGTCCCCGATGACGTGGGGGATCTCGCCGCTCTCCGCGCCGACCGCCACCGCGCCGCAGGCCATCGCCTCGATGAGCACCCGTCCGAATTGCTCCATCCAGTTGGGGCGCGCGCGCGAAGGCAGCACCAGCACATCCACAGACTTATAGAAGCGCGGCATTTCTACCGAGGGCCGCGCAGATTGGAACGCGACCCGGTCGGCCAAGCCTAGCGCATCCGCCTGAGCCTGGAGGGACGCGGCTTCGGGGCCTCGGCCCAAGATGGTGGCGTGCCACGCGCCCGGCAGGCCGTGCAGCGCGTCGAGAAGCACATCCACGCCCTTCTCCGGCACCAGGCGGCCCACGTAAGCGATGTGCAGCGACTCCGCCGCTCGCGGGGCGGCTGGCGGCGCGAAGATGTCCGGGTCCACGCCGAACTGCGGGATGACGGAGAGCGGGCCACGATAGCCTTTGCCGCGCCACACCTCGGCGGCGGCCCGGCTCCCGACGATGGCGTGATCCGCGTGGCGCATGGCGTAGCGCTCCATGTGCGCGAAGGGCGGCGGGTAACGGCGGGCCAGATTTTGCCACGAAAACCACAGCGTTCGGGCCTTGTGTCGCCGCGCCAATCGCAGCGCGTGATACGTCGCCAGATTGTAGGGTTCCTCATCAATGTGGACGAGGTCGGGCTGAAGTTCTCGCAGCAGCCGGTTTAATGTGGGGTAGCAATGGAGATGAAAGTGGCCGTTGAACCACAGCGGTACCACGTCCAGGCGATAGCCTCGGACGTGCGCGCGTTCCAGGGGCGTATCTCCCCAGCGTGGGGGCACCGCCACAGTTAGAGATAGCTCCGGTGCTAACGCGGCAATTTCTTCTAGTTTTCGTTGGTACGCGCCGATGATACAGGCTTTGGAGAGCATTACAATACGCGGCATAGTTCATCCCCGAAGGAAAATGGCCCGGTTGTGTCAAGCGTCAGGCGTCAATCCCATGCCCTCTAAGTATACTGTAACCCAGGCGGATTAAAAGCACCTTTGACTTCCCCCTTAACTTGGACTATACTGAATTTGTCAGACCAATGACTGCCTTCCCTGAAAAATCGGCATTCCGCCTTTTCTCAGGGGATCAACAAATGACTCACCTGAAAGAACCCTAAAAAATCCGATTTTTTAGAGCCTTGATACTACAGGTAGATTTTTCGCGTGCGAATTTCATATAGGTAGTAGGTCGCATAGTGGAAAAATCGGATTTTTGGACTTTTTTCAGGGAACTCACAAATACCCCCGACAGCGCGCGGTGATCTGTGTTGATCTGATGCGGCGTGGGGGGACGTGACCTTTGATCGCCCAGCGTCGAGCAACAACCAGGAGGATACTATGCAATTGTTGAGTATTTTGCGGCAGGTGGACATTTTCTATGGGGTTTCTCAGGAGAACCTGGAGAAGATCGCCGGGATATGTCATAACGAGACGTACAAAAAAGGCGATATCATCGTCAAGGAGAACACGCCGAGCAACGAGTTGTACATCATCATCGAAGGCGTGGTGGAGATCGTCATCAATCCCAATATGTTGGGGACGGGCGCGACCCAGGCCGAGCCGGCGATTATCGCTAACTTGTGGCCGGGGCAGACCTTTGGCGAGGTTGGGCTGGTGGATCGCGGGATGCGCTCGGCTTCGGCGCGGGCGGCCTCGGACGAGACGCGCCTCCAGGCCATCCGTCGCGAGGATTTGGTGCAGCTCTGTGAGAGTGATACCCAACTGGGCTATTTGCTGATGCGCAATATCGCCAGTGACTTGGCGTTCAAAATCCGCAACACTGACCTGATGTTGCGCGAGCGGCTGGTTTGGGAATCGCGTCCGAAGAAGTGAGTCCCCTGAAAAAAGGGCAAAACGAAGTAATCACCGGAAGAGGAGGCTTCTATGCGAAGGAGTGCGTTGTGGATGCGCGTGGGATGGGGGGGCTGGTTGTGGGCCGCCACGGCCCCCGGCGCTCGAGATACTGCCGAGGATGAACGATGCCCGGCTTTTTGGTGGGGACTGCTCCTGGGCCTACCTCTGGCGGTCTTGGTGTGGCTCTGGTGGCGGATGCAATGCGGAGAGTCGGCATCCTCGGCCCCGCTGCCAGAAAAGCGGCCCATCGACTTGACCGATCTGCCCGCCGCCCCCCCTCCGACATCCCCGGCCCCGGCATCCGCGGACGACTTACGGCGCATCGAGGGCATCGGGCCGAAGGTCGCGGCGCTGCTGCGGGATGCGGGTATCCAGACCTACGCGCAGTTGGCCGCGAGCGAGCAGCAGCATCTGGCGCAGATTTTGGTGGCGGCGGGCCTGCACTTCATCGATCCCGGAACGTGGCCGGAACAAGCCGCGTTAGCGGTTCAGGGCGATTGGGCTGCGTTGGATGTTCTGCAAGGAGCGCTTAAAGGCGGGCGGCGCGTGTAGTCTCGGTTGTGAAAGCACGCGCGCTTGGAGCGTGGTCGTAAAACCGATCCATTACGGCGGGAGATAGCTATCTCCCGCCTTTGCTTGTCCCGCATTTATACGAAAGTCTAACCTTATAGGCGTTTCCTGTCAACCATCGGAGCCGCTATGACCTCCTTGCCGGTTTGAAAACCAAAGACAGTTAGAAAACGGTATGAATTCTTGGGCAAACAGGGAGTGCAATAGTACCTTAGTACTATTGCTGTGAGCACTGGCGCGTGTTAGAATTAGGTAAGAGTCGGATAATACCGTCTTTTAACCCATGCAGTCAATTCAAAGTTAATTGTATCAAAATCGCGAGGTGTTAGTATGAAATTACCACTAGGCTGGTTCCGTATTTTCACAATCCTTCTGATAAGCGCGCTCCTTTCTGGCCCGGCGTTGGGGATTGACCCGGCGCGGGCCGTTCCTGTAACGGTCATCGTTCAGGGCGAGAGCGTGGCGGCGGCGGCAGACGCGGTACGCGCGCGGGGCGGGCGGATCACCGCAGAGGTTGACATCATCGACAGTGTGGTGGCGGAGGTGCCCCAATCGCACCTGGCGGCTCTCGCGGCGGATTCTGGCATCGTGCGCGTCTTCGAGAATCGCGGGGTCGAGGCGTCTGGCAATGGCAACGTTAACGTGGAGTTCTCCAAAGCCATCGGCGCGGCAGAGGTGTGGGAGGCCGGGAATCTGGGGGATGGCGTGACGGTGGCGATCCTCGACAGTGGCGCGGATACCACCTTCAACGAGTTGCGGCGCGGCGCGGATCGCTCCAATCGCTTCCTCGCGTACTACGATGTCTTCAGCGATCAAGTGTACGAGCCGCCCTTCCTGCTGCGGTCGCCGCGTGACCCCAACGGGCACGGCACGCACGTCGCGGGCATCATCGCCAACAGCTCTTACGAAAACCGCAATCAGGTGTATCGCGGCGTCGCGCCGAATGCCAATCTGGTCGCGGTGCGGGTGCTGAACGAAGAGGGGATGGGTACATATGCGGATGTGATCCAGGGCATTAACTGGATTGTCCAGAACAAGGACGAATACGGTATCCGCGTTCTCAATATCTCGATGTACTCGATCCCCGTAGCGCCTTATTGGGCCGATCCCTACAATCGGGCTGTGATGGCGGCCTGGGAAGCGGGCATCGTGGTCGTCGTCAGCGCGGGCAACACCGGGCCGGATCCGATGAGCATCGGCGTACCGGCGAACACGCCCTACGTGATCACCGTAGGCGCGCTGGCCGATAATCGCACGCCAGATGATCTGGGTGACGATTTCATCCCCGAATTCTCGGCTGCCGGGCCAACGCTGGATGCCTTCGTCAAGCCGGACATCATCGCGCCGGGCACGAACGTCGTCTCCATTATGCGGATGCAGAGTCACCTCAGCCAATCTTACCCGGATCGCCGGGTGGGGAGCTACTACTTCGAGATGGCGGGGACTTCAATGTCTGCCGGAGTTGTTTCGGGCATCTCGGCCCTGATCCTGAGCCAAAACCCCGACCTGACGCCCGATCAAGTCAAATATCGCTTGCTGGCGACCGCGCGTCCGC
The DNA here is from genome assembly GCA_007130345.1 of Thermoflexales bacterium. Lineage (GTDB taxonomy): Bacteria > Chloroflexota > Anaerolineae > B4-G1 > SLSP01 > SLSP01. The sequence goes on along the minus strand of SLSP01000494.1, from coordinate 6,462 downwards.
AGTTCAGCGAGGCCACCGGGCAAGCGGCCTATAGCATCTGGCAGCAGGGCGCGGGGCGCGTTTGGGCACCGGACGCCGTCTTCGCCGACATCAGCGGCTATGCCAACTACGGCATGGACATCACCGCAGACCTCGCCGGCGAAGTGCATTACCAGGGTTGGACGACGTACAATCCAGAGACCGGGATGTTTGAGATTCTCGGTGGCGGTTTCGATAGTTGGGCCGATAACTACACAACCTGGAACGGCGGTTTTGATAGTTGGGCGGATGGGTACGATAGTTGGGCCGGAGGCTCAACGAACTGGTCGGGTGGCTTCGATAGCTGGGCGGACGGCTTCGACAGTTGGGCCGACGGTTTCGATAGCTGGGCCGATGGGTTCGATAGCTGGGCGGACGGCTTCGATAGCTGGGCTGACGGTTTCGACAGTTGGGCCGATGCTTGCGGTATCTCGCTTGACGGTTTCGACAGTTGGGCCGATGGCTTTGATAGCTGGGCCGATGGGTTCGACAGTTGGGCCGACGGCTTCGATAGCTGGGCCGATGGGTTTGACAGTTGGGCGGATTTCGTTGTCTGGTCAGAGGGCTTCGATAGTTGGGCCGACGGTTTTGACAGTTGGGCCGACGGCTTCGATAGCTGGGCTGACGGGCTTGAGTTGACGGCTGAGTGCCAGGAGTGGATTAACGGCTTCGACAGTTGGGCCGACGGCTTTAACCTCTGGGTTGGGAGCTTCACGCGCTGGTCTGGTGGTTTCGCTGTTTGGGGTGTGGGCTTCGACAGTTGGGCCGATGGGTTTGACAGTTGGGCCGACGGTTTCGATAGCTGGGCCGATGCCTGTGGTGTCTCTTTTGTTGACGGCTTCGATAGTTGGGCTGATGGCTTCGATAGCTGGGCTGACGGCTTTGACAGTTGGGCCGACGGCTTCGACAGTTGGGCTGATGGCTTCGACAGTTGGGCTGATGGCTTTGATAGTTGGGCCGACGGCTTCGATAGCTGGGCCGATGGGCTTGAGTTGACGGCTGAGTGCCAGGAGTGGATCAGCGGCTTCGACAGTTGGGCCGATATGTTCAGCAGTTGGGCCAGCGGTTTCCAGAGTTGGGCCAACGGCATGAGCGTTTGGACAGGCGCCTTCGGCGTTTGGCGCGGAGGGTACATGGTCTGGGCCGACGGCTTCGACAGTTGGGCTGATGGCTTCGATAGCTGGGCCGATGGGTTCGACAGTTGGGCCGATGCCTGCGGCATTTCGGCAGAAGATTTCGATAGTTGGGCGGACGGGTTCGACAGTTGGGCCGATGGGTTCGATAGCTGGGCAGACGGCTTTGATAGTTGGGCTGATGGATTCGATAGTTGGGCCGACTACATTATCTGGGTCGATGGCTTCGACAGTTGGGCCGACGGCTTTGATAGTTGGGCTGACGGGTTCGACAGTTGGGCCGACACTCTCGACCTCTCGTATGCGTGTATGGGATGGGTAAAGGGCTTCGATAGCTGGGCCGACGGGTTCGACAGTTGGGCGGACGGCTTCGATAGCTGGGCCGATGGGTTTGACAGTTGGGCGGACGGCTTCGACAGTTGGGCCGACGGGTTTGACAGTTGGGCCGATGCCGCTCCCGCGTGGGATAGCGCGTACAACGTGTGGAATGGCGGATATACCACTTGGGCGGGCGGCTTCGATAGTTGGGCTGACGGCTTTGATAGCTGGGCTGACAACGTCGGTGATCCTGCCTGGGCTGAAGCTTTCTACACCTTGCAGAATGTGCCGAGTGAAACCGCTTCTGTGGGTATCGATCTCTGGATGTTAGGAGACTAGAGGGTGTAGCTCGCTGTTGCGACGTATGATCAAAAAAGCCCCCGCTTAAATAGCGGGGGCTTTGTGCGTCGATAAACCTAGCAGTGACTCTACTGAAAGAACCCTAAAAAATCCGATTTTTTAGAGACTTGATACTACAGATAGATTTTTCGCGCGCGAATTTCATATAGGTCGTAGGTCGCGTGTGGAAAAAAGCGGGTTTTCGGACTTTTTTCAGGGGACACATTAGTGAGAGGCCGAAATCTCTGCCAATTTGTCCTGCGCCCGCGCCAGATCGTGTTGCGCGCCAAGTTGCTGCAAAATATCGCGTGCCTGTTCCAATTGGGCGATGGCCTCAACGCGCCGATCCAAGACCAGCAACGCTAATCCATACCAGTATAACGTGCGACCCACTTCTACCTGCGCGCGGCTGGCCTGGAAAATGTCGCGGGCGCGTTCTAGATGTCCGATAGCTAACTCTGGATTGCCGCGCGCGAGAGCTTGTCGCCCCTTCAACCGCTCATAGCGCCCCCACTCGGCGGATTCGCCAGTGTCTTTACCTGTAACTTCGATCAGAAGCTCGTGACAGTGTTCTGCTGATATTTGGGATTGCGCAACATCACCTTTTTCCAGCAGAAGGACACCCTGAAGCCAGTAAGCGTCGATTAAATTGGGGTTGGCCTTGACCCCCGCCTGATCGTAGAGCGAGATCGCCGCGTCTAGCCGGCGGTCTGTTTCTATGAGATCGCCTTGCGCGAGGTAGAGACGCCCTAGATTGAGATGTGCCTGGGCCACTTCATAAGGATTGGCGATGCGCTGCGCGATGTCAAAACTGCGTTGCAGATGCGATTCGGCCTTTTGCCACACACCCATATCGATGTAGACGTTCCCGATGTTAGTATGTGCAATAGCATACCCTTCAATGTCGCCGATCTGTTCCATAACTTCCAAGCAACGATGATAATTTTCTAACGCTCCGATCCAATCACCGTTATTGCGTTTGAGGATGCCCAGATTGTTGGAAGAGCGAGCTACGCCGAGTAGATCGCCCAAGTCCTCGCGGATGGCAATGGCACGTTCTACCACTGTAGCAGCTTGCTCCCAATCCCCTAAGTGATAGTATACCGCACCGAGCCGGTTGAGAAGCGAGGAAAGTACCTGATAATGGTTTGAATGTTCAACCAGGTCAAGACCGTTCTCGAAAAATTCCTGCGCGCCGAGCAAATCGCCGCGCCGACGCACCAGCCAACCGAGCGCGGAATACGTCTCCGCCAACACATCCGGTGGGGGCGACGCCATCGTGTGCAGTCGGTTGAGGGCTTGCCGCAGCCAGGTCTCCGCCTCGTCCAGGCCGCCCCGTTGCACCCAGGCTCCGCCGAGCTTGAGCATCGCTTCGGCCCGGGATTCGGGAGGCGCGTTTTTCCACTCATCCAGCGCCGCGCGGTAACAGGCGATGGCCTCCTCATATTCCCCGATGTGCTGATAAACTTCGCCTAGCCCGACAGCAGCCTGCCAGCGGTCGGCTTCGTGGTGGCTCAGGTGTTGTGAGATCTGCAAGGCGCGGCTGTAATACTCGATAGCTTCGTGGTTGGCGAATTGCTGTCGGGCGCGATCTCCGGCGATGATGGTATAGTGCAGCGCCTTGTCGTGGACGCGCGCGCGGTCGTAATGCAACGCCAGCCTCTCGGCGTGATTGTGCAAATCGTCCCGATATACCGTGCGGATCGCTTCGGCCACTACGCGGTGCAGTTCGGGACGGTGATTGCGCAGAATGCTGTTGTACACGGTCTCCTGGGTCAGGATATGGCGGAAGGCGTAGATTTGGGGGCCGGCTTCGGGCCGCGTTTCCAGCAGCCCGGCTTCGGTGAGCCGCTCCAGCAAGGGCGCGACGTTCTCTGTGCCGTAGAAGTGATGCTCTATCACTTGCAAGAGCCGGGTATCGAACTGTAAGCCAATCACCGCCGCGTCGCGCAGGAGATTGCGCAAATTCTCCGGCAGACGATCCACGCGGGCCAACATCAGGCCGCGTAACGAAGTGGGAACCTCGACCTTTTCTAGCGCCACAGTGGAAACTACTTGCCATTGGTTGTGAATCAGGTTGAGCAAGCCCTTCTCAATCAGCATCCGCACGAACTCTTCGATGTAGAAGGGATTACCATCGGCGCGCTCCAAAATGGTGTGGATGATGGGTTCTGGCAACGTGGCGAGGTTGACTAGGTGCCCTAGCAAGGCGCGACTCTGTCGGGCCGTGAGGGGGGTCAGGTCGATGAGGCGGTGATATTCGAGCGGATGATCTACGCCTTCAAAGGGCATCTCAGCGTGCGGGCGCGTGATGATGCAAAACATCACCGAGGACTCCTCCGTGATAGTGCTGAGAGTCTTCAGTAAGTCCCGTGAGAGTTCATCGGCCCAATGGAAATCGTCCAGGATGAGAATGAGCGGATGCTCGCGGGCCTCGTGAGTGATCAACTCGCGCATAGCCAGCGCGGTCAACTGTTTGATGCGTTCTGGGGGCAGCGTATTGAACGGTAGGGCCTCGGCCTCGGTCAGCGGCATTGCCATCACCTGCTTCAAGAAAGGGCGCAGGGCCGGCGTGATGTGCTGATCCCACCGCGTATTGGGGAAATAAGAGCTGCGGGCGTTTTGCAGCAAGGCCCGGAAGACGCCATAGCCCACGCCCTGAACGTAGGGCAGGCCGCGTCCATGCCATACCTTGATATGATGGGTGTCAAGGTCTTGAAGCCATTCGGTCACTAGGCGCGACTTGCCCATCCCCGCTTCGCCGCGGACAGTTGCCATCCGCCCGCGCCCATCGGCGAGAAAGTCTGCCAGCAACGCGCGCAGGTGTGAGAGTTCGGTCTCGTGACCCAAGAAGATGGCCGTGACACCGGGGATGCCGCGCGTGGGCATCGGCGTGGCCCGCGTCCCTAGCACCTCATACGTGATGATAGGCTCGTCCATCCCCTTGACGTGGGTTGATTCTTTGGGCTTGAATTTGAAGAACGGTTCGGTTCGGACATATACGCGCTCGCTGACCAGGATATGTCCCGGTGTGGCCTGCGCCTCCATCCGCGCGGCGATATTGACCGTGTCTCCGATGACTGTGTAAGCGGACTGCTCGGCGGTTCCCAGGATTCCGGAGATGGCTAACCCCGCGTGGATGCCCACGCGGATTTTTAGCGGGGCGCCCAATTGCGAGCGGGCCTGGGGCGCGAACTCGGCAGCAACCTTCTGCATATCCAGCGCGGCGCGCATCGCCATCTCCGCGTCATTCTCGTGTGCGACCGGAGCCCCGAAGATCGCCATCAAGCCATCCCCGGTGAATTTATCCACCAGCCCTTCATAGCGATGCACACAAGCTACCAGACGACTCAACAGATCGTTGATCAGGTTGAAGACCGCTTCAGCGTCCAGTGAGGCAGAAAGCTGCGTGAAGTTCACGGCATCGGCAAACAGCACCGCGATTTCGCGGCGCTCGCCACGCAGCCGAATCTGGTCGTGCAGCAGATAATCCGTGATAACCGGCGGGACATACTGCTTGAGTCGGCGAACCATCTCCTGGGTAGCGGCTAATTCCTCGCGGAGTTGCGCCACCTCTTCGGATACTATACCCTGGGCCAGCACGCGCAGGTCAACGCCGCAATTCTGGCACTGACAGGCCGCGCCGGGATTGAGGTGTCCACATTGGTAACAAAACATAGGCGTCTCTGGTATCATAGCGTCTGACTTGAATAAAAAATTGCCTTTTGGGGATTTTGTGATAGTGTCCAGTGCTTGGCTCTCCAATCACACTCCTAGTTTAGCATCATTTGATTAATTGTCATTTTCACGGCGGCCTTTTTCGGACCATATCACGCTTAAAGGCGCGGGGATGCGGGTTTCCGGTCATCTCTTGATGCTGCCAATTCCCCTCTACCAGGCCCTTCCCGCGCAACGCGACAATTCCCAGTTACAGCGGATTGGGTACACCTACTTGCCGCGCTGTACTGGTACAGCGCGGCGGAAGTCCCTCCTCAATTAGCTATGCTCAGAGCGGATCGTCAGATCCGCGACTATACGTCCAAACGGGGAACTGACGTTCCCCTTCAAGCAAGTTTAACTGGGGAGTTATTTATGCCGCGCTGTACTAGGGCAGGGCCTCCCGATCTTGCCCCCCACAAACCTCAGACCGGAAGCCTCTCTGCTTCCGGCCCTCACGTTGCCCCGCCCACCTTGCCCTTCCTTCCATTTTGCCCTATACTTACCTCATTACAAAACACAAAAAAAGCCCCGCGACCGTACAGGTCACAAGGCTTTCGTAGATCAAACCACACTGCTTCCCAAACAGGAGGCCCGATGACCCAAGACCACAATCCGCCGCAGCTTTCCTTAGCGATGGTTGAACCCTATCACAACCAGTTTCTCTTCTCCGACCACTATCTCAACCATCTGCTGCTCCGCGATTCCCGATGGGATGCCGCGCGCGACGAAGCCGCCGCGTTCTACGTCTGGCTGCGCGAGCTTTACGCGCGCGAGGGCGATCACCTCGACTACTACAGTGAGGATCAGCTTGAGGAACACTGGTTCAAGCCCATTTTCGAGCATCTGGGGCACGTCTTTGAAACACAAGCTCGCGTGCCCGGCTTGGAGAAGCACATCCGCAAGCCCGATTATGTCTTCTTTCCCACCGAGGCCG
>SLSP01000317.1 GCA_007130345.1 Thermoflexales bacterium | reverse complement strand
CCCGCTCGCCCGCGAACTTGCCGTCGCGTACCAGGAAGCTGCCGCGTCGCAGTGTGGCGACCACGCGCCCCTGCACGCGCATCCCCTCGAAGGGCGTGTACCCGGCGATGGTGTGGAGGTCGCCGGCGGTGATGGTGCGGCTCGGCACGGGATCGTAGAGTACCAGGTCGGCATCGGCGCCGGGCGCGATCTGGCCCTTGCCCGGCAGGTTGTAAATCCGCGCGGGATTGGCGGCCAGCATCCGCGCCACGTCCGGCCAATCGAGGCGCCCGTCGCTCACGCCGTAGGTGGCGATGAGGGGGAGCAGCGTCTCCATCCCCGGCAGGCCGCCCGGCGTCTTGGTGAAGTCGTCCGCCGCCAGCTTCTGCGCGCGGGTGTAGTCGCAGTGGTCGGTGATGAGCATGTCGATGTCGCCCGCGCAGACCAGGTCCCAGAGTTCCTCCTTCTCCTCCGGGGCGCGCAGGGGAGGCTGGAGGATGTAGCGCCAGGGTTCCGCGCTCTCGTAGCGGGTGTTATCCAGCAGCAGATATTGCGGCGTGGTCTCGCAGAAGGCTGCCTGGCCCCGCGCGCGGGCCTCGGCCACCAGCGCCGAGGTCGCGCCGACGGAGTTGTGGGCGATGACCACGGGCGCGGCGACGGATTCGGCCAGCAGCAGCACGCGGGCAGCCGCCTCGATCTCCGCCAGCGCCGGACGCGCCATCCCGTGATAGCGCCAGCTTGTGTTGCCCGCCTCGATGAGCGCCTGCGTCTGCGCTGTGACCAGGGCATCGTTCTCGCAATGCACCAGCGTCGTCAGGCCATAGCGGTACGCGGCTTCGAGCAGGCGCAGGAGCGTGGCGTCATCGGCGTAGTAGTTGGGTCGGTAGGTGGTGTAGAGCTTGATGCTCTGGATGCCCAGGTCGGGCAGTTCGCCCAACTCATCCTCGCGGCCCGGCGGCAAATCGGTGATCATCATGTGGAAGGCGTAGTCGATGACAGAGGGCGCGGCCTCGGCCAGCCGGGCGTCGAGGGCCGCGTCGAGGCGCTGGCCCGGATACTGCGTGGCGAAATCCACTACGGTGGTCACGCCGCCCATCGCGGCGGCGCGGCTTTCAATGAACCAGTCATCGGGCGTCTGGTAGATGCCGGTATCCAGTTGGATGTGGGCGTGCGCGTCGATGATGCCGGGCAGCACCAACAGCCCGGTCGCGTCTACCACCTCCGCGTCGTCGGGCGCGGGCAAGTCGTGGCCGATGGCCTGAATCGTCTCGCCGCGAATCAGCACATCGGCTTCGAGCATGGTTTCTGATGTTACCAGGGTGCCACCTCGGATAAGAATAGGGTGTGAGGTCATAGGTCTCTCCTCATTTTGAAAGTAGATTTGGGATCAATGCCTGTGAGTGAAAATTTCGGTGTCGAAAGTCACATGTGAAACGTCAGTTCCCCGTTCCGGCGTATAGGCGCGGATCTGACGATCCGCTCTGAGCAGGGCTAACTGAGAAGGAACTTCCGCCGCGCTGTCCTAACGTTGGGTTGTGTCCAAATAATTATCCAGGGGATTGTCGGGCGAGGTCTCTTTCGTGCTAATCCACTCGATGACCGGCAATCGCCAGTCGATTTCGGTGTTATAGGCGTGGGGATCGTAGTCGGAGAACCGGAAACCGTCGCCGCCCTCGTACATAAAATCGTTCACCAGCACGTTATACGTGGCATCGGGATCCAGGAGCGTGCCATCGCTGAGGGCCAGCCGCCCGCGTGTGGTGATCCCGCCCAACGCAAGATTGCGCCGTCCCCGGAGGGCTTCCATCACTTGCGCGCCCGTCACCTTCACATCGACCAGCACGTTATCGAAAGGCAGCACCCCCACCACGTCGGCCAGCGTGATCTCGCCGGCGGGCAGATCCTGGCGGAAGCCCCCGGCGTTGCTGATGGCGATGTCGGCGGGATAGACGGAGAGCCAGGCGTCCATCACCATATTGTACAGCGCGGGTTCGCCCCGGCGCAACGGCGCGTTGAGATAGCCGATGACGTGCATCAGATCGGCGTCAAGTTGCTGTTGCCAGCCAGTCACCAGAGCCTCGACCTCTGGATCGGGTAGGCCGTTGGCGTTGGGCACCAGAACGACATCACTTTGCACGACCTCGCCGCTCTGCACGTCGAAGCTCAACTGGACGCGGCCATAATGGATGAAGCTGGCCCCGGCTTCCACCAGAGGAATCCCCGCGATGGTGGTGGCGACACGGCGATGGCTGTGCCCGCCGCACAGCAGCGCGATGCCCAACTCGGCGGCGGTGGGGGCCAGCTCGCGCAACTCTTCGGAGCTGACGTGCGCCAAGACGATCAGCAACTCGGCCCCTTCCGCGCGCACTTGCGGCACCACCTCGCGCAACACGTCGGCGTAGGGGCGGAACTCCAGATTAGCCACATTAGAAGGGCGCGTCTTGGCGGGAGTGTCCGTAGCCGTCAGCCCGATGATGCCCACCGCCACACCATTGACCTCTTCGATGACGTAGGGGAGGGCGAAATCGGCCCGCTGGCCGGTGGTCGTGTCGTAGATGTTGGCCCCTAGCAGCGCGAACTCCGCCTCGGCGATACGCTCGCGCAACACATCCACGCCGAAATCGAACTCGTGGTTGCCGATGGCGGCGGCGTGATAGCCCATAGCGTTCATCACCTCGACCATGCCCGCGCCTTCGTACCAGGTAGATAGGGCCGGGCCAACCCACATATCGCCGCCGCTGAGGATGAGGACATTGCCGTCATCCACCGCCTCCTGCTGACGCCACAGGCCGAGCATAGCCGCCGCGCTATCCCCGGCAGCGTGCCCGGCCATCCAGCCGTGCTCGTCATTGGTGTAGAGCACGGTAATTTCGCGGATG
>SLSP01000093.1 GCA_007130345.1 Thermoflexales bacterium | reverse complement strand
GGCCATTCTCTTCGCCGCGCTGACGCTGCTAAGCCACAACCTCACCGGGCTGACGTTGATGATTCTGCTCATGCTTTTGAGCGCGTGGCACTGGCTGTGCTCCAAAGCGCCCACAGCCTTCTATTGGCCGTTATTGGCCGGTGTGCTGATAATGTTACTCACGGCCTATTTCTGGCTGCCCTTCGTGGCCGAGCGACAATTCATCCAACTGGACGTGGCCGGTGAAGGCCATTACGATTTCCGCCGCCACTTTGTTCTGCTCACCGAGCTGCTCGCGCCACTGCCCGCCCAGGATTGGCGCGACACGGTGATTCAAGCGCCGATGGGCATCGGGCCGCTTGTTCCGCTCTTGGTGATTCTGGGGAGCACAGCGGTCATGCTGCGACAGCCATTCTCCCCAAAGTCGGTATCCCGGCGGATGCTCTTTTACACGTTGAGCGCGGCTGCGATGTTCTGGCTGATCACGTCAAGCAGCCGATGGCTGTGGGAACTGATTCCCGGCATGCACTATTACCAGTTCCCGTGGCGATTTTTAGGCCCACTGGCCGCGCTGGTCGTGCCGCCGGTGGCCGGTTGTGGACGATTGTTCGCACATGAAAAGTATCGCGCCGGAGCGACCGCGCTGCTTTTGGCCGGATTGGTGATCGCGGGCTTGCCGGGACTGTATCCCCTGCCGTGGGAAGATACCTGGCCCCCGATAACGCCGCAGAAGATAATCGCCATGGAGCTAGAGGGTCGCTGGCGAGGGACTACCTCGACCAATGACTTCGTGCCGCAAACCGTGGAGATGATTCCCGGCCCGCAGCCCTCGGTGATTGCCTCCTATGCGAATCCGCCGGTGGATCGCGTGAACCGTTACACGTTGCCCGCAGACGCTACGGTGGAGGTGCTGCCCGATGTGCCCTGGCGGCAGCGCTTCCGCGTGGATACGCCGCAAGCGTTCCTGCTGCGCCTGTATCTCTTCGACTTTCCGGGGTGGGTGGCGACCATAAATGGCGAGCTGGCCCCGATTAAAATAGCCCATCCAGAAGGTTTTATCACAGTCGAAGTGCCAGAAGGCGAACACGAGGTACTTCTCAGCTTCGAGGATACCCTCCCGCGCGCGGCGGGGTGGTGGATCGCGGCAGGCGGCGTCATCCTGCTGGGCGTGGCTGTGCAGCGCCTGCCTTCTGCTGAACCCGCTGCTGAACCCGCGTCGCGTGCGGAGTCGCTCACGCTGCATTACGCGGCGCTGGTGGTGATTGGCCTGGTGCTGTTCAAGGGCCTGGTACTCGATCACGTCACTTGGGCGCACTACACGTCGCCGCCGGGAGAAGCCCAGGCTGCCACGCGCGCGCAATTCGCCAGCTTTGGCGAGGAGATCGCGCTGTTGGGGTTCGATCTTTCGGATGAGCAACTGCGTCCGGGGCAGACGTTGAAAGTAACGCTATATTGGGCTGCCGAACGTCCGATGACGCAAACCTATCAATCCTTTGTCCATCTGGTCTATCCAGAGGGGCGCGTGTGGGCGCAGTCCGATCACCTGAATCCGGGCGGCTTTCCCACCAACCTGTGGCCCACCGACCGCTACGTGCGGGATCGACACCGGCTGACTTTGCCGGATAATTTGCCACCGGGAGAGTATACCCTTTCGGTAGGAGTGTACACGTTACAAGATCAGCGCCGTTTGCCGGTGATAGTGGCTGATTTCGGGGCGCGACCGGACAATCTGATACTCTCGGAGAGCGTAACGCTTAGAGAACCTCGTGCAAGGAGATAAAGATGGCAAAATCAAGCAAAAAGAAATCTGGCAAACAGCGTGACGCATCCCGACGCGCGAAGTCCGCGCTTCCACAATGGGTATGGATGGCCGGAGGCGTCGCGCTGGTAGTGATATTGATCTTCGCAGGGACGCAGATCTTCGGAAGGTCGCCGGTCAGTGGAGAAGACTTTCGCCCGTATGAGTCGTTCAAGGGCATCACCGGCACGGCCTATGACGCCGGGGCCACGCCCCACCGATACCCTAACCGGGGGGCCTGGCCGGGAATCGGCAATGGTTGCCGGCCCTGGGAGATGAGAACGCGCCGGTGGTGATTATGGAATTCAGCGACATCTACTGCAACCACTGCCGCGACTTTAGCCTCGACCACCTGCCCGCGATTTTGGAGGACTACGTGGCGACAGGCAAAGCGCGCTACATAGTCCATTACTACGGCTTTCCCCGCACCATCAGCGAGGGCGTGTTGGAGGCCGGAATGTGCGCTGCCGAGCAAGGACGGTATTTTGAGTTCCAGCACGCGCTCTTCCAGACGATGGATGGGCAATCGTATAACATGGTGCGCGCGACCCAGACGGCCAATCTGGACGCCAGAGCCTTTCGAGCGTGCCGCGATAGCCGCCGTTATGCCGACGCGGTTCACGAGATGACGACGGTAGGCTCGCGCCGCGTCACCGGCACCCCCACCTTTTTCATCAATGGTGAAAGCATCTCCGGGAACCGTCCTGACGGCATCCGGCAGATGATAGATAACGCTTTAATCCAAACCGAATAGGAGGCTGCCTATGAATCTATACGAGAAGACACAAGAGTACCTGGAAGCCCGCGATATGCGGGATTTGAAAGCCCTGTTAGCCCAGGCGGATATGGATGATCTGCTGGTGCTCATTCAGGAACTAACCTCTGAGGAGTGCGTTATCGCGTTCCGACTGTTGGATAAGGATCGGGCGTTAGAACTCTTCGAGCAATTGGATGTGGAGCAAGGCCAGGATTTGCTGACAGCCTTCGCCCACGAACAGGCCTCCGAGATCTTCGCTGCGCTCGATCCTGACGACCGCGCGCGGTTACTGGATGAAATGCCCGCCGCCATAGCCAAACGTCT
>SLSP01000012.1 GCA_007130345.1 Thermoflexales bacterium | reverse complement strand
CTTACCCATTGTATAGCATAATTCGAGGCAGGTCAAGAGAGCATTGCCGTTTGCAGTCGGGCCGATTCTGTGCTCTGGGATGATGCGTCATTGAGCGTCTCTATGCTCCAAGACCAGACCCGGTCGCGGGGCTGGTTATGCTTTGTAACACGGTAAGTATAAGGCTCTCCTGAACCAAGCCCTATTTTTAACGCAAAGACGCAATGGTGCAAAGATTTTTAGGGTTATGATTGGGGTTGTGTAACAAAAATGTAATAACTTTAAGATTTATCTTAATTTTTCTTAGCATCTTAGCTCTTTTGCATCTTTGGGTTGGTTTTTTCGCAGTAGCGCAAAACTAACCCTGTGACAAGAAGAAGCCCCCGGTTGATTTCAAGCAAGGACACGGATTTGCACGGAAAAACACGGATTTTTTTGGTTTTATCCGTGAAATCTGTGTTCATCCGTGTCCCAAACAGGGTGACTTTTGCGGTATTGCGTTTTTTCAGTGGAGTCATAGTTCATTTTGAGGTATCTGCTGAACGAACTGCTGGCTCTACCGCAACGCGGGTGGGGTTTGCGTCCGCAGCCAGGGGACTGGAGGACGCCAACGCCATAACATCCGCGCCGCGCAGTAGCCGGAGGGTAACAGGGGCAGCCAATAGGTCACAGAGCGCAGCAGGAGCGTCAACGCGAGCGCGGACTGCGCCGCCACGCCGAGCCGCCCTAGCAGGAAGACGAGAGCGCCTTCAAAAGAGCCGAGGCCACCCGGCGCGAGGGGGAGCATACTCACGAGGTAGCCGGTATACAGCACCGCGATCAGCGGGATGAAGGGGAGTGCCACGCCGATACTCGCGGCGATAAGCTGCAATTTGACCGGGTAGAGAATCCAGATGCACGTCGCTACCCCCAACATCGCGGCCAATTGACGGGGGCTGGCCGCGCGACGCGCGTGACTCACAGAGCGCGCGAGGAAGTCCCCCACCCGCCCTGGGCCGCGCCGCCTGACCAGGAGCCAGAGGCCGAGACCGCCCCCCAGAGCCAGCGGCCCCAGGGCATAGGCGCGCAGGTTGACGCCCAACGGCGCGCTCACGACCCCCGCCGCGAGGAGCAGAAGCAGCGTAAAGGGCGTCATCGAGAGCAACTTGTAGATGAGGAAGGCCCCGGTGATGTGCTGATAGTCGGCGCGCGTGGCCCGCTTGAGCAGATAGACCTTCACCGCTTCGCCGCCGAACTTGAGCGACGGGGTAACGCTCTCGACAAAGCCGCCGGTCAGATAGATGGAGAGGACGCGGCCATAAGGCAGCCGAATACCGGAGCAACGCAGCGTGTACCACAATAGCCCCGCGCAGAGGCCCAACGTGAGCGCCTGAAGCGCGACGAGCAGCGCCAACACCCGCGCGTCCAGCAGCGCCAGGGCCGGGCCGAGACGCTCCCAGCCGACGCCCCAGATCAGCGCGCCGACGCCCAGCACCCCCGCGAGCCAGAGCAGCCCTTTGAGGCCCAGCGCGGCCCGGCCCCCCGATTTACCCATCACACAAAGGGCAGCAGCGCGCCAAGCTGGGCCAGCAACCCGCCAAAAAAGAGCGCGGCAAACGTCGTGAAGGCCAGCGTCGCCGCCGCGACCTTGAGGCCGAACTCCTTCGCCATCGTCGCCACCATCGCGATACAGGGCACGTAGAAGAGGGCGATGACCGCGCTGGTGATAAACTGGAGCGTGGTCAGCTCCATATCAATCAAGGGCAGGACGGCCAACTCCCGCCGCACAATGCCGAGAATCAGCGGCACGACGGCCTCGTTGGGCAGACGCAGCCACCCGGAGATCAGCGGCGCGAACACTTCGCCGAGGATCTCCAAAATCCCCAACTCGTATAACAGCGCGGCGATCAGCACTGCGACGATCATCGGCACGGCCCCGTCGAAGATGTAATGCCGCACGCGCATCCAGACCTTCTTCGCCAGGATGCGCGGCTTGGGGGCCAGCAATTCGGGCATTTCCAGGATGGTATAGGGCGCAGCTTCCGGGTTGAGCTTGTCAATCAGCGCGCCGAGGGTCACAATAGCCGCGATGGAGAGCAAAAAGAGCAACGCGACCGCGCCAATGGAGCGCTCGGCCAGCAGGGAAATGAACGCGCCCGTCTGCGAGACGCAGGGCACGGCGAAACACACCATCGCGGAGACCATCACCCGCTGCTTGCGCGTGGGCAGCGAGCGCGTTGACATAATCGCCGGAATCCCGCACCCATAGCCGAGCAGCAGCGGGATGGTACACGCGCCGTTCAGCCCGATCTTCTTGTACAGCCCATCCAGCAACACGCCCAAACGCGGCAGATAGCCCCAATCTTCCAGGATGCTCAGGCCCAGGTAGAACGAGATCACGTAGGGCAGGACGAGGGCAAACGGCCAATCCAGCCCCTTAATCAGAAAGCCGTACTCACCGATGAGGATGTTGCGCAGCCAGAGCGGCCCCACCACCGCCGTAACCGCCGCCTCGATGACGGGAAAAACCCATCCCCGGAAAAAGGGCAGGATCAAGAAGCGGCGCAAGCCCATCCCCAGGCCGATGACGAGGCCGAACATCAGCCCCACGATGCCCAGGGCGATGGGGATGCCGGGCCAGGGCTGCACGAGCGGATCCGGCGACAGCGTCGCGCCACGCGCCAGTGGGTCATCGCTGACGCGCGCGGCCAGGGACTCGGCGCGCGCCCAGATCGCCGCGGATTCGTCCGCATCGACAGGCGCGGCGGCGGATGGCGGCGGCAATGTGGGCGGCGCGTGATAGCCGCCGTGACAGCCGCGCACCGCGCATCCCACGCAACTGGTACAGGCCGCGATCTCCGGCCTCACACCGGTCAACACTTGATGGAGGGTGGCCTTGATT
>SLSP01000215.1 GCA_007130345.1 Thermoflexales bacterium | reverse complement strand
GGCTGGCCGTTGATGGTAATCCCGGTGGCTAAATTCCCCGCTGCGTGGCGGTGGGTGAGATTCCAAGTCGCGACATTACACCCAGGGTGACGCAGTATGTGTAAATCACTGAAAAAAGCCGGAGCCAAATCGATCCAGCGTTGATCGGTGAACAGCCCTCCGGCGATATCATCGTGGCAGAAATGCTGTAAGCGCTGCGTCCACCAATCGATAAAACGCCTGCCTTCGGAACTGGTGCGTACACCCAGAAAGCCCAGATTATAGACCCCATGTTTCAGGCTACAGATTTCATTGTCGATAATGGCTTCAAACTCTGATTCGGGTTCAGTTTGATGCGGAGTCAGAATAATCGAGGCGTGATCCAGCGCTTGAGCTAAGGGTTGCAGTGAGGAAAACACCGCCATATCAGGATCAAAATACAGAATTTTCTCAGCGTTATAGCGGCGAGCAATGGTCTGGAAGCCCATGCCTTTGACTGCTGTACACAGCTCCACCACGGTATGACCAAATACCCACGGTTCAAAATCGGCGATGGGTAGCTCGGTGATAGGAATGATGCTATCGAACGGTTCTGTAGCCGGATCGGCAGTGGCGGGATAATCATCGGAAAGCAGCAGATGAAATTTCACCGGCCAAGCCTGTGCCTTAGCCGTATTCGCCAATACACGCGCTTTCGGCAGGTAATTGGCGGTGATACTGGTAAATAAATGCAGGGGTTCGGTCATAGTCAGGATTTAAGTAGCCGCCGGACGATTCGGCGCAGGCGGTGCATTAAAGTTTTGTTAAGTTGCATTTCGGTCTGGTGTAATTGCGCATAAACCTGTTCAAGCTGGACAACGGTTTTATCCAGCCTCGCTTCAACAGTGCGGATATCGGCCTCGCGTTCGCGTACGAAGCCTTCGGCCTTGGCCAACCCCACATCCCGCTCAGCAACCGCTTGGCGGGTGTGTTTCAGCTCAGTATTAAGTAGGTTTAGATGTTCGCGATTGCGGGCTAATTCGGCCTGTAAGCGATCAACCTCTTGTTCGCGTTCGGCCAGCACGGTATGAGCAGCCGCATGATCACCGATGCGGCCCCGATCTACAGCGCGGCGCAGCGGGCGAATCGGATCCAGGGTTTGAAACGCCATGACTTGATTATGATAATGCGGGTGTAAATCCAGCAATACGGCGTGGGCGGCCTGTTGACGCTCAGTCGCTTGCTCGGCAAAGCTTACAGCACCGGCATGATACACAAACGTATCGGCACACAGTTGATGCCGCCAGCCTTGAGCGTTGGCTCGCATACACCAGTCGCACTCCTCACCGTAGCCTAAACCAAAACGATCAGCATCGAACAGCCCGATGGCATTCAGCGCAGCTCGTCGTATCCACATACAGAAACCCACCGCCACAGGAATATCCACCGCTTGTTCGGCATTGGCTTGGGCGCACAAGGCATCGAGTGCCGCTCCATCGACATCGGCAGGCAGAGGATTAACACAATTGGGCTGGGGATAGCTCAGGATGCTGGCGTTATTCGAGAATGGCGATACCGAGGCGATATCTGTATTACGATACCCACAGCGCTGCAAGCGTCCTAGCCAGTCACCATAAACCACCGTATCGCTGTTCAGCAAGACCACATCGTGGTCTGGGTGCTGCGCCATGCCGTAATTAACTGAACGCACAAAGCCTTGATTGTCGGCGTTGCGGTGCAGCTCAATCGTGTTTTGGGCGGCTAGCTCATCAAGCCAGGTCTGAATGCTCGGTTCAGGACTGGCATCGTCAATGACCATCAGATTGAACGACACGCTGGAGTTTGCCGTCAGCACACTGTTGATGCAAGCGCGAGTCGTGTCTAATCCCCGGTAAACGGGGATGATCACGTCTATAGGTTGATCTTGGCTCACGGCGTGGTCGCTATGGCTAACAGCTCGGCCTCGCCGGTTGCTTGGCACAGCGCCCAGACTTGCGGCCAGATGGCCAGGGCAGCCGCGAAATGCTCAGCCCGATGGCGAATCAGTGCGGCCTGTTGATCAAGTTGCGCGGTATCTTCAGGGCGCAGTCCGATATTGGCTTGAATGCTGCGCATGAGGTCGTTACGCCAAAATTCGGGCGCGTCGGGGTGGTGCTGCGCCTGTTGATTAAGAGACCGGATCAGATGACTGCGTTTTGTTAACAGGGCTTTTTCCACGTCTGCGCGTAACGCGGTGCCGCTACTGACCAGATCATGCAGTGCGGCACACAGTGTTTCAACTTTGATGGCTGGTGTGGCGGATAAAGTGCTGAGCGTAACATCATAGAGACGCTGCGCAAGGTACAGGTTAGCGGGCAACGGTTCAGGGCTATCCAACAGCGCTCGGTGCCATGGCCGGGGTGTTTCCGGGATATGCGGCAGTGCCCAGGGCAGCTCAAGCTGTAAGGCATCCGGGTAGAGTACAGCCGTTAACGCACCCAGCACAGCGTCTTCGCAACGGCCACAGGGTAAAGTGGGTAATAACAGTTCACTGTTATCAATACCGGTCAGAGTAGTGGTCATCAAGCTGTGGCTGTTTACTACCGACACCGTTGGGGCTTTTCGACCTTTCCAAACGTAGCGCTGTTCGAGTCGCTGTGGGTAAGTTTCTGGATTGCTAATCAAGTCAGCGTAGCTGTCAGCGTCCACATGAAACGCCCACCCCATGCCATAGGTGCCGGGGTCGCCATAGAGGCCGTTAACGGTGATTTTGACGCGGCTATTGGGTGTAATGCGTTGTAAATCATCCCGATCTAGATCGGTGAATAGTTGATTTGTCAGCGTGTTATCGTCTGCATGGCAGTAGGTATCCACACTGGCACCTAAATGGATGCTGTGTTCATGAACAGGATCGAGCGGTAAGCGCTGAATAT